>JAJDTI010000021.1 GCA_022827245.1 Pseudomonadales bacterium
CCACTGCCCACGCAACACTCGGTTCCGGCTGGTCGGTCAACCTTGGCCGGTCGGGACTCTCACCCGCTGGGTCGCAGAGAAGGTTTCCGTCACGTCATAGCATGACCTCCCCCTTCACCAAGCTTCGCCTGGCGCAAGACAAGCCCCTCCCCTACACCGGTATGACCGCGGCTTCGATCTTGTGGCCGTCGAGATCGCGGACGTAGCAGCAGTAGTAGCTCGGACCGTACTGCGGCCTCGGCCCCGGCGGGCCGTCGTCGGTCCCGCCCGCTTCGAGCGCCGCCGCATGGAAGGCGTCGACGGCTTCCCGGGACGGAGCGATGAACGCGACGTGGGTGCCGTTCCCCGTCGCGGCCGCCTCCCGGTCGAACGGCGTCTGGATCCAGAACTCCGGGAACTGCTTGCCGTACGCCGCGGCCCCGGGGAGGGACATCACCTTGCGGGCGCCGACGAGCGGCAACACCCGGTCGTAGAACCCGGTCGCCCGCTCGAAGTGGTTCGTCCCCAGGGACACGTGGTGCACGATGCTCGGGATGTCGTCGGCCATCTGCCCTGCCCTTCCCTACGTTGCTAGCCTGGCGTGTACCAGATCGGCGACGTCCAGGCCCGCTCCTGCAGGGTCGCGTTCAGGTCCGGCCGCGGGGCGACGCCGGCCCTCAGCGCATCCCATGTCGACCAGCGGCAGGTCGGGTTCTCCAGCACGCGCACGTAGTAGAGCGCGCGCTGCGCCGGGTCGAACGTCGGGTCCTGCCAGGAGGCCGCCAACTGGGCCGCGCCGACATCCTCCGGGATGGAGCAGTCCGCGAGGTCCACGGTGGCGCCGTTGTCGGGGCACCGATGGGTTTCCGGGTCCACGCTGCCGCCGTCGGAGCAGGCCACGTCGAACACCTGCTCCCGCCTGGCGCCGTCCTCGACCCAGCCCTTGATGACCTGCGCCCGCTGCAGCGGTGCGCCGCGCGGGTCGCGGGCCGCCCAGACGAGGAAGGTGGGCGTTCCTTCCGCGCGGCCCTCGATGTCTCCGCCCATGGGCACTCCGCCGGCATCCGCCCGCCCGACCATGTCGAGGGCATCGGCGGCGATGCCGGCCAGGTCGTAGCCGCCGAAGAAGCGCACGCGGATCCTCGGCCCGCTCGTACCGAAGGTCTCCTTGCGGCGGAAAGCGTCGTGGAGCGATTCGCGGGTGTTCTCCTCGGCCCACGCACCGGTCAGCCCGGATGCGCTCCAGTACGTGTAGTAGGTCTCGCGGAACCGTTCGGCATCCTCGCCGCACCAGATCTTCGGCGCGGGTTGGACGGACTCGCCCGAGATCGCCGTCGGCACCCCCTCCGGGCACGGATAGACGTCCAGCGGCCCCTCCCCGGCGATCGGCTCCAGCGGAATCGCGCCGCGCCGCTCCGGCGTGCCGTCGAGGAAGCCCACCTTGCTGTAGAACTCCGATTCGTCGCCGGCGTACGACGCGTTGTGCGTGTCGCTCGCCCCGACGATGCCGAACTTGAACGGGTTGAAGCCCTGCTCCTGCTCGAAGGCGATGCCGCGAATCAGGGCCTCGCGGGCATAGCTCCCGGAGACGTTGCTGATGATCTGGGTGGCGATGCGGAACGGCATGATCTCGAAGTCGGCCCACTCGTCGTTCGGCGACAGCAGCGGGTGGGTGTCGGAGGTTCCCTTCACCTGCGTGATCTCGATCAGGGGCTCGTTGCGCATCCGGAGGTCGGCGTAGGCCGGGTCGAACGGCGAGTCGTCATAGTAGGCAGGCTTGAACATCTGGCCGTTCGAGCCGTTGCTGTTGTGCGGGATCGCGAGCGCGTCATGGCCGTTGTCGCGGGCCCGGTCCATCCACCGCCAGAGATCCTCGGGGTTCATCGAGTCAAGGCGCGAAAACGGCATCTCCGGCGCGCTGTCCCCCCGGAAGACCACGTTGCGGTGCAGGTTCTGGGACGATGGTCCGGAGGTGAACTCGTAGGCGACGAACGCCGTGAAGTTGCCGGGATCGTTGTGCCGGTTGGCCGACGCGATGATCTCCGCCCAGGCCGACAGGACGATGTCCTTGTCGAGCACCTCCCCATGCGTCTCCGGAGTCAGGTACGGGCGGATCGACCCAAAGGCCTCCCCCCGCTCTTCCGCGGTCTTCGCGTTCGCGAAGGGCTGTGCGAACTCCGTCTTCGAAATCTCCGTCGTGGGATCGGACATCGCCGGCAGCATGCCGAGGAACATCGCGTGGTCCGTGACCGCGTAGAAGTCGAGCGGGTCCGGGAGCTGCATCTCGAAGCCCGACGGGTGCATCAGGCTCTGGCCGCGCGCGAAGCGGTACGCGTCGTCGGGCGTCGCCACCGTGCCGAAGATGAACGCGTCGAACGAGTAGGTCGAGTGCACGTGGAGGTCGCCGAAGTAGGCGTTGCGGAGCGGGTTCGCCTCCGGGAGCGCCGCCTCTCCGGCCGCCTCCGGCGCTTCCTCGGGCTCGGCGGCAGGCGTCTCCGCTGGCTCCTGCGCGCATCCCGCCAGCCCTCCCACCAGCGAGAGGCCCGCGATTCCGGCCACGATCAGACTTCGCGCTCTCATGGTTCCCCCCTGCCGATCGGCGGTCAGTTCGCCGGAGCGTACCAGATGGGTGAGGTCCAGGCCCTCTCCTGCAGGGTCGCCGGATGGTCGGGGCGGGGCGCGACGCCGGCGCGCAGCGCTTCCCAGGTGGACCAGCGGCAGGTGGGGTTCTCGAGTACGCGCGCGTAGTAGACCGCGTGCACGGCGGGGTCGAACGTCGGGTCCTGCCAGGACGCCGCGAGCTGCGCCGCACCCACGTCCTCCGTGACGGAGCAGTCCGCGAGGTTCACCCCGGCGCCGTTGTCCGGGCACCGATGCGTGACCGGGTCCACCGCACCCCCATCCGAACAGGCCACGTCGAACACCCGCTCGTGTCGCGCGCCGTCCCGTACCCAGCCCTTGACGATCTGGGCACGCTGCAGCGGGGCACCGTGCACATCCCTGGCGGCCCGCACCAGGAAGGTCGGCCGGCCCTCCGCGCGGCCTTCGATGTCGCCGCCCATGGAGACGCCGCCGGCGTCCGCGCGTTCGACCAGGTCCAGCGCGTCGGCCGCAACGTCCCCGAGATCGTAGCCGCCGAAGAAGCGGACGCGGATCCGCGGCCCGCTCGTCGCGAAGGTCTCCTTGCGCCGGAACGCATCGTGGATCGACTCGCGCGTGTTCTCTTCGGCCCAGGCGCCGGTCAGGCCCGAGGCGCTCCAGAGGCTGAGGTACGTGTCGGGGAAGCGGTCCGCGTCCTCTCCGCACCAAATCTTCGCGACGGGTTCCGCGGACTCTCCCGAGATCGCGGTCGGCACGGTATCCGGACACGGCCGAACGTCCAGCGGACCCTCGCCGGCCACGGGGTCGAGCGGGATCGCCCCGCGCACCTCCGGGGTGCCGTCAACCACGCCCGCCTTGCCGTAGTAGTCGGACTCGTCGCCGGCATAGGACCCGTTGTGCGTGTCGCTCGCCCCGACCAGGCCGAACCGGAACGGGTTGAAGCCCTGCTCCGCCTCGAACGCGATGCCGCGGATCAGGGCTTCGCGGGCGTAGCTTCCCGAGATGTTGCTGATTTGCCGCGTGGCGATGCGGAACGTCGAGATCTCGAAGTCGGCCCACTCGTCGGTGGGCGACAGCAGCGGATGGGTCTCCGACGTGGCCTTCACCTGAGTGACCTCCACCAGCGGCTCGTTGCGCATCCGCAGGTCCGCGTAGGCGGCGTCGAGGGGCGCGTCGTCGAAGTACGCGGGCTTGAACATCAGGCCGTTCGATCCGTTGCTGTTGTGCGGGATCGCCAGCGCCTCGTAGCCGTCCGCCCGGGCTCGGTCCATCCAGCGCCAGAGGTCCTCGGGGTTTATCGAGTCGAGGCGCGAGAACGGAATGTCCGGCGCGGCGTCGCCCCGGAAGACGACGTTGCGGTGCAGGTTCTGCGATTCCGGCCCGGACGTGAATTCGTAGGCGATGAAGGTGGTGAAGCGCCCGGGGTCGTTGTTCCGGTTGGCCGCCGCGACGATCTCGGCCCAGGCCGAGCGCACGACATCCCTGTCAAGCGCTGCCGCGTGGGTCTCCGGCGTCATGTAGGGACGGAGGGTAGCCATGGCGGCTCTCAGCTCTTCCACGGTCCGCGCCGCGACGAACGGCCGGGCCAGCTCCGTCTTCGAGATCTCGGTCGTCGGATCGGCCATCGCCGGCAGCATGCCGAGGAACATCGCGTGGTCCGTGACGGCGTAGAAGTCGAGCGGCTCACGCAACTGCATCTCGTACCCCGACGCGTGCGTCAGGCTGTCCCCGCGCGCGAAGCGGTACGCCTCGTCCGGCGTCGCCACCGTGCCGAGACTGAACGCGTCGAACGAGTAACGCGTGTGCACGTGGAGGTCGCCGAAGTAGGCGTTGCGCAGCGGGTTGGCCGGCGGCGTCTCCCGAGCTGCGACCGTCTCGGGCGCAACGCCGTCGACCGGCGTCTCGGCCGGGGCGTCGGAACAGGCTGCCACCCCGACCAGCGCCACCGCGAGCACCCAACCGCGCCGGCCGGCGTTCATCGCTCCCGACGCTCCTCGCGCTCCTTGCCCCCAGAGGCGAGTCCGCCGAGGCCGCGCAGGAACTCCTGGTACGCCTCGATCGACTGGCGGCCGCCCTCGAACATTGCCGTCATCATGCGTCCGAGCGTTTCCTGGTCGCCCTGCTGCGCGACGAACTGCCGGAACCGCTCCTCCATGAACTCCTGGGCCGCCGTAGTGTCGGGCAGGCCGAAAAGCTGCCGGACTTCCGCCGGCGTGATGTCCACTTCGATCTTCATGGCCCGCTCCCTACCAGGAATTGCGTAGCTCGCGCAGTCTCAGGAACACGTCCTTCGGCGTCGGGTCCTCGTCCATCTCCGGGAAGGCCTCCCGCAGCCTCGCGATGACCACGGGGCTCGAGAGCCGGAAGAAGGTGTTGATCTCGCGCTCCCGGGCGAGGGTGGTCACCATCGGGTCGTCCGGATCGTGGGTGCCGGAAAGCTCCTCGGACAGCGCCGCCGCGGCCCCGTTGTCCGGCTCCCGGTCCAGCGTGAAGGCGAGGTTGTTCTCGATGTAGTCGTGGCCCGGGTAGATCAGCGTGTCTTCCGGCAGCCGGTCGAGCTGCGAAACGAACGTCTCGTACAGTTCCTCCGGGTGGCCCCCGCCGTGACAGTTGCCGGCGCCGGCGTTGAACAGCGTGTCGCCGCAGAAGAGCGCCGGCGTGTCCGTCTTCGACAGTAGGCAAATGTGGCTCATGGTGTGCCCCGGCGTATCGAGCGCCAGCAGTTCGACCGTCTTGCCGACCGAGACCACGTCGCCGACGCCGAGCCCCACGTCGATGCCGTCGATGCGCGGGCCGGCGTCCTTGTGGGCGAGCAGTTTCGCGCCCGTCGCCTTGATCATCGCGCCGTTGCCGCCGGTATGGTCGGCATGCTCGTGGGTGTTCAGGATCTGCGTGATCTCCCAGCCCCTGTCCCGGGCGCGCGCCAGGCACTTCCGGTGGTCCAGGGGATCGACCGCCATGGCCTCGCCCGTGTCCGCGCAGGCGATCAGGTAGTTGAAGTTGCGGTAGGCGTTGCCCGTCCAGATCTGCTCGACGATCACGATGGCTCTCCCCGGTTGCGAGGTCCGTATCATGGACGCAAACCGCGCCCGGCGCACGCTCCAGCGGCGGTACGGCGGCCGACGCGGCGGCCGGGGCGGCCCGGACGACACAGTACAATCCCCGCCGTCTCCAGCAACCCGCGACCGTTGCATGCACTGCCCCTTCTGCGGCGACGAAGACACCAGGGTGATCGACTCGCGCCTCGTCGCCGAGGGAGGCGAGGTGCGGCGCCGCAGGGCCTGCCAGCGCTGCGGCGAACGGTTCACCACCTACGAGCGCGCGGCGCTCGTGATGCCGCATGTGGTCAAGAGCAACGGGGCCCGGGAGCCGTTCAACGAGGAGAAGCTGCGCGCCGGCATGCTGCGCGCGCTGGAGAAGCGCCCCGTGGGCGCCGAGGAGATCGAGAACGCCATCGGCCACATCACCCACGTGCTGCGCTCGACCGGCGAGCGCGAAGTGCCCTCGCGCACCGTGGGCGAGGCCGTGATGGAGGAACTGCGGGCCATGGACGCCGTCGCTTACGTACGCTTCGCCTCCGTCTACCGGGACTTCCAGGACATCCGCGACTTCTCGGAGGAAGTCCGGCGGCTGCGTCCCGAGAACGACTGAGCGGCCCGGCGCACTCCATGTCCCGCAACGCCGACCGCCTGTTCCTGCGCGCCGCCGTCGCGCTCGCCGAACGCGGCCTCTATTCCTGCGCCCCCAATCCGCGCGTCGGTTGCCTGATCGTGCGGGACGGCCGGACCCTCGGGCGCGGCTGGCACGTCCGGACGGGCGAGGCGCACGCCGAAGTGCGCGCTCTCGCCGACGCGGGACCCGACGTCGCGGGCGCGACCGCCTACGTCTCTCTCGAACCGTGCTCCTTCCACGGCAGGACGCCGCCCTGCACGGACGCCCTGGTCGCGGCCGGCATCCGCCGCGTCGTGGCCGCCATGGCGGACCCGCATCCGCGCATCGCCGGGGCCGGATTCGAGCAGCTCCGCCAAGCGGGCATCGCCGTCGACGTCATCGACCTGCCCGAGGCGCGCGAGCTGAACCTGGGCTGGACTACCCGGCTCGCGAGCGGGCGTCCCTGGGTGCGCATCAAGACCGCGGTGTCCCTCGACGGGCGGACCGCGATGGCGAGCGGCGAGAGCCAGTGGATCACCGGCCCCGCCGCCCGTGCCGACGTGCAGCACTGGCGCGCGCGCAGTTGCGCCGTGATCACCGGCGCCGGCACGGTGCGGATCGACAACCCGAGGCTTACGGTGCGCGACGAGCGCTTCGCAGCGGACGGACGGCTGCGGCAACCCTTGCGCGTCGTGGTCACTGGCGCCGGGGCCCTGCCTCCGGACGCCACCGTCCTCACGGACGGCGGCGCATTGCTCCTCGCCTGCGGCCGCGATGCCGACCCCGTGTCCGGCCCCGAGGTGTGGCGGGACGACACCCCCCGGGTCGACCTCGCGACGCTCCTGGCACACCTGGGCGAGCGCCAGTGCAACGAGGTGCTCGTCGAGGCCGGACCGACCCTGGCCGGGGCATTCCTCGAATCGGACCTGTGGGACGAACTGATCGTCTACGTCGCCGCCAGGCTGCTCGGCAGCGATGCCAGGCCCCTGGCGCGGCTTGGCCTCGCGCGCATGGCCGAGGCGGTCACGGGTAGAATCCACGACGTGACGACTTTGGGAGAGGACGTCCGGCTCACGATCCGCCGCGACGCCGCTTCCTGACCACCGGGCGGGACGCGGCGACGATCCCGCCGAACGGGAGAACCGATGGCGGACGAGAAACCCGGGGAACTCGAACTCGACGGCAGCGGACGCCGCATCGCCGTCGTCGCGGCCCGCTTCAACGCCTCGGTCGTGGACCCGATGCTCGAGAGCGCGCTGGCGACCCTGGCCCGGCATGGGGTAGCGCGCGACGCCATCGACGTGTTCCGGGTCCCGGGGTCGTTCGACCTCCCCGTCGTTGCCCGACGCGCGGCACAGTCCCTCACGCCCGACGCCGTCATCGCCCTCGGGGCCGTCATCCGGGGCGAGACACCGCACTTCGACTACGTGTCCGGCGAGTGCGCCGCCGGCCTGCAGCGCGCGGCGCTCGAGACCGGCGTCCCGATGATCTTCGGCGTCCTCACCACCAACACCGACGAACAGGCGGTCGTGCGGGCGGATCCCCAGCAGGGGGACAAGGGCGGCGATGCCGCGCGCGCCGCACTCGAACTGGCCGCGGTCCTCGACCGGGTCCGATGAACGCCTGGGCGCGCCGCCGCGCGCGACGCGCGCTGGTTCAGGCCATCTACCAGTGGCAACTGGGCGGTCAGCCCGCGGACGCCATCCGCACGCAGTTCGCCGACAACGGCGCCCTCGACAAGGCGGATGCCGAGTTCTTCGACGCGTGCCTGCGCGGCGTGCTCGACGGCGCCCCCGAACTCGACGCCGCGTTCGCTGCCTACCTCGATCGCAGCGTGGCCGCGCTGGACCAGGTCGAGCGGGCGATCCTGCGCGCCGGCGCCTACGAGCTGCGCTCGCGCGTCGACGTGCCCTACAAGGTCGCGATCGACGAGTACGTCCGGCTCGCCAAGACCTTCGGCGCGGAGGACAGCTACAAGTACGTGAACGGCGTCCTCGACCGCGTCGCCCGCGACCTCCGCGCCACCGAGACCTCGTGGACGAGTTCGCCCTGATCGACCGCATCGTCGCGATCCTGGGAGCGCGGACGGGGGGCGAGGGCGTACTGCTCGGGCCAGGCGACGACGCCGCCCTCGTCGCCGTACCCCCCGGCTTCGATCTCGCCGTCACGACGGACACCCTGGTGGCCGGCCGGCACTTCCCGTCGGACGCACCCGGCGACCTCGTCGGGGAGCGCGCGCTGGGCGTCAACCTGTCGGACCTCGCCGCGATGGGCGCCGAGGCGCGCTACTGCGTGGTGGCGCTGACCGCGCCCGAGCCGGATGTCCCCTGGATCGAGGCGTTCGCACAGGGGCTCGCCGATGCCGCCGCGCGCCATGGCGTCGCCATCGTGGGTGGCAACCTGGCGCGGGGACCGCTCAGCGTCTCCGTGGCGGCGCACGGGATCGTACCCGGTGGCCAGGCGCTCACAAGGTCGGGCGCCCGTCCCGGAGACGGCGTGTACGTGTCCGGCGCGCTCGGCGTCGGCCACGCGGCGCGGCTCGCCGAGGATCCCCGGTTCTACCGGGTCGAGCCCAGGCTCGGCCTCGGCGTCTCGCTGCGCGGCGTCGCCTCCGCGGCCATCGACATTTCCGACGGCTTTCTATCCGACCTCCGGCACCTCTGCACCGCCAGCGGCGTGGGCGCCGAGATCGACCTCCAAGCTGTGCCCGTCTGCCCGGACGTCGACGCGCGCGCCGCGCTCACCTGCGGCGACGACTACGAACTGCTGTTTACCGCCGCCGAGCTCCCGTCCCTGGACGCGACGGTGTATCCCGTCGGCACGATCGTCGCGGGAGAACGGGTGACGGTGCTGGAGGCCAGGCGTCCCCTGGAGCTCGATCCGGACGGTCCGAGGGGCTTCCGCCATTTCGAGTAGCCGTCTCACGCCGCGCGACCTGGCCGGTCCCGACGTGCTCGTCGCGACCGGCCTCGGCGCGGGCTTCCTGCCGGTCGCTCCCGGCACGTGGGGCACCCTGCTCGGCGCGCTCGTCTGGTGGGCGACGTTCGCCGACGCCCCGCCGCTGGTGCAGGTCACCGCCGTGGCCACGCTCGCGGCGGGCGCCGGGTGGCTCCTGCACTTCCTGTGCTCGCGGCGAAACCTGCACGACGATCCCGCCATCGTGCTGGACGAGATCGCGGGCGTCTGGATCGCCCTCCTGTTCGTCCCGGCGGATCCGCTTGCGCTCATCGCCGCATGCGCGCTGTTCCGCCTGTTCGACATCTGGAAGCCGTGGCCCGTGTCCTGGGCGGACCGGCAGGTCGGAGGCGGCCTCGGGGTGCTCCTCGACGACCTCCTGGCCGGGCTCCTCGCGCTTGCCGTGTTCCACGGGGGTCGGTGGGCGATCGGTGTCGTATCCGTCTGGTAGGTGGAACGTGGAGAACCTCTACCACAGAAGGCCGAACTACCAGGTGGGCCAGTTCGACCTGGTCCATGACCGGCAGGAACTGGCCCGGGAAACCAGTTCGATCGACGTCCCGGAAGGCAGCTTCGAGGGGTTTCGCGAGCACGGCGGGAAACTGATCATCTACCAGGGCTGGAACGACTTTCCTCAGGCCCCAGTCGATGCTGGACTACCGTGGGTTCCGGTGATGTCAACGAAGCCGGGAACTTCATCTGCAAGGCGAACTGAACCAGTCAGCCGACGAGGAACTCCAGCAGCGCCTTCTGCGAGTGCAGGCGGTTGCCGGCCTCGGTGAACACCACGGACCGGGGGTCGTCGAGCAGGTCGGCGCTGACTTCCTCGCCCCGGTGCGCCGGCAGGCAGTGCATGAACACCGCGTCGTCGTTCGCGAGATCCAGCAGCGCCGGCGTCACCTGGAAGCCCTCGAACGCCCGGCGGCGCTCGCCCGACTCCGCCTCGTGTCCCATGGAGGACCAGACGTCCGTCACGACCAGGTCCGCGTTTTCCACCGCGGCCTGCGGGCAGTCCGTCCACTCGGCGCTGTTGACCCCGGCAAGCAGCGCCGCGTCCGGCCGATGCGTCTTGGGGGTCGCGATCCGGAGTTCGAAGTCGAACTGCCGGGAGGCGTTGATGTACGAGTGGCACATGTTGTAGCCGTCGCCGACGAACGCCACCTTCCGGCCGGCGATCGGGCCGCGTACTTCCTCGAAGGTCTGCACGTCCGCCAGTAGCTGGCACGGGTGATAGCGCGCGCTCATGCCGTTGATGACGGGCACCGCGGAAGCCTCCGCGAACGCGGTCACGTCCTCGTGGCGCAGCGTGCGCAGCATGACGACGTCGACCATCTCCGCCAGCACGCGCGCCGTGTCCTCGATCGGCTCGGAGCGGGATATCTGGGTTTCCTTCGGCGTCAGGCAGATGGCGTGGCCGCCCAACTGGTGCATGCCGACTTCGAAGGCGACGCGCGTGCGCGTCGAGTTGAGTTCGAACACCATCGCGAGGGTCTTGCCGGCGAGCGGGCGCCAGTCCCTGCCCTCGCGGTGCCACCGCTTCAGCTCGGCCCCGCGCGAGACGACATGCGTCAGTTCCTCCGGATTGAAGTCCGTGAGGCTCAGGAAGTGGCGCGTCTCCATGCCGTCATGCGAGCCCGTTGACGAGGTCGACGACGATCCCGACCACCTCGTCGGCCTCGTCGTCCGTCAGGATCAGCGGCGGCAGCAGCCGCACGACGTTCCCCGCGGCGACGTTTATCAGGAGGCCCCGGTCGAGCGCCTCCTGGGCGAGCTGCGGGCACGGCTGATGGAGCTCGACGGCGAGGAGCAGCCCCTTGCCGCGGATCTCCTTCACCTGGTTGTTGCCCCTGAGCCCCTCCCCGAGCCCCGCGAGAAAGCGCTCCCCGAGCTCGGCGGCGCGTTCGATCAGGCCCCCTTCGAGTTCGTCGAGCACGGCGTTCGCCGCGGCGCAGACGAGCGGGTTGCCGCCAAAGGTCGACGCATGCGTCCCCGGGACGAGCACTTCGGCCGCCTTGCCCCGGGCCAGGCACGCGCCGATGGGCACGCCGTTACCGAGTCCTTTCGCGGTGGTGACCACGTCCGGCAGGATGTCGGTGTGCTGGTAGCAGAAGTACCTGCCCGAGCGTCCGTTACCGGTCTGCACCTCGTCCAGCATCAGCAGCCAACCGTGGTCGTCGCAAAGGGCGCGCAAGTCGGGGAGGTAGTCGTCGCCGGGGATCCGGATGCCGCCCTCGCCGAGAATCGGCTCCACCAGCACCGCGACCACGTTCTTGTCGTTCTCCGCGATGGTGCGGATCGCTCCGACGTCGTTGTAAGGCGCCCGCACGAAGCCCCCGAGCAGCGGCTCGAAGCCCGCCTGCACCTTGCGGTTCCCCGTGGCCGTCAGCGTCGCCATCGTGCGTCCGTGGAAGCTGTCGTCGACCACCACGACGGCCGGCGCCGCCACCTCCTTGGAGTGGCCGTAGAGCCGCGCCAGCTTGATCGCCGCTTCGTTGGCCTCGGCACCGGAGTTGCCGAAGAACACGTTGTCCATGCCGGAGAGCGCCACCAGCCGCTCGGCCAGCCGCTGCTGTCCGCCGATCCCGTACAGGTTGGAGGTGTGCAGCAGCCGCCCGGCCTGCTCGGCGATCGCGCGGGTCACGCCGGGATGCGCGTGGCCGAG
>JAJDTI010000007.1 GCA_022827245.1 Pseudomonadales bacterium
CATGCCGTAGGCCTCGATGAACGTCCCCTCCTCCGGCCGAGGCCGTGGGTCGAAGGTCCAAAGCACCTCGCCCGTACGCAGGTCGTTGGCGTAGATGACGCTACCCGCGCCGCTCTGGAAGATTCTGCCGTCGGCGATCAGGGGATTCCCGACCAGGCCCTTGATCGCCGGCAGGTCCACCCACCAGGCGAGACCCAGCCGGCCGACGGTGTCGGTGTTGACCTGGGAGAGATCGGCGTGGTGCTGCATCTCGTGGGTGTTGCCGAGCAGCGGCCAGTCGGTGTTCTCCGGATCGTCCGCGTACGCGGGGTCGCCGGCCGCCAGCAGCAACGCGAGGGTCCCCGCAAGCGCCGCGGACGCGGACGAACGGATGAATTTCATGCTGTGCATCTCCAAGAACTGTGTTGCGACACCTCTCTATGGTTTGCTCATTTCATCTGCAAACGTCCCGGCCTCTATGACCACCAGTTCCCGGTAGTTGCCCAACGTCTCCCAGGTGCCGCAAAAGCCTTTCGGCATGACCAGGAATTCTCCCGCATCGAATCGCTGCGCGTGACCGTTCTTGTCAGTCAGGATCAAGCTACCGTCGAGCACGTGAATGAACTCATCGTAACCAACGTCTTCCACCTCGAACTTCTGGGGCTCCAGGTCCACTACAAGTGACAGGATGTCGCCCGCAAAGACGGGTTTGCTCCAGCCTTTGCTGTCGTGGCCAGAGTGGATCCGACGGGGGTTCCCAACCGCTTTTTCTTCAAGCGGCGGATTTTCCTCCATGTCGTCGTGTGACAGGTTGTCTAACGCAATCAGAAATGCTCTATCGCTCATCTGAGGCTCCTTGAGTGCTTCCGTAGTGAGGGATCGGTAGCGGAAAGTCTGTTGGCCGCGAGGGGCGCCACCAAGGACCGCCTTCACGTGCTCCGGGCCGGGTGTGAGGTGTAGCCGCAGGTCGATCCCGAATCCCCGAAGCGACTCGGCATCATGACCATGGCAGCTCGCACACGCCAGGAACACCACGAAGTCCGCCTTCTCCGCCTCGAGGCGCGGCCCGGCGCGGGCGGGGACAAGCCCCGCCTACATGCCGACGCGGTAGCTGATCCTCGCTCCAGCGGTCCGCGGACGGGTCGCGTTTATTCCGAGCTGGAAGGCGTCGGTGAAAATGCGGATCTGGGCGCTGACCTCGTCGGTGGCATTCTCCAGGTAGGCCACCACCCTCCAGCGCTCACTCTCCCAGCCGGCCTGGACGTTGATCGTGCCGATCGAGTCGAGCTCGCCCAGCGGGTGGTTGTTCAGGTTGGAGTGGACCTCCGACTGCCAGAAGAACTCCAGCATTCCGAGCCACTCCCCACCGGCGAACGGGTAGTGCACGTTGAGCGCGCCGGACGCGGTACGCTCCGGACTGAAGGGCGGCCGATGACCGTCGCAGTCCACGCATGCGGCCGCCGGAATGCCGCGGGATTCTGCACTGACGAAGCCCAGGGCGAGGTGTACGTCCAGGTACTGGCTGAGCACCCACAGCAACTCGAGTTCCAGGCCCGAGCCTTCCACCTCTCCGATGTTGACAATGGCGGACAGCCCCTCGAACGGGTCCAGCACGTCGATCTGCCGTTCCTGGTAGTCGTACCGGTAGGCCGCCACCGCCATGCGCAGGCGGTCGTCGAACAGGGTGCCCTTCGCGCCGACCTCGTACGCCCATACCTCCTCGGCGTCGTACGTGGCCACTCTGGCGCCTGGCGGCGGCAGCAGCGTCAACGGATCCGCCGGTTCCGACAGACGCGTGGTGTCGAGCCCCCCGGCCTTGAAGCCCCGGCTCGCCGTACCGTAGAGCATCAGGTTGTCGCGGACGAAATAGCGCAGCGCGACCCGCGGCGAGAAATCGTTCCAGGTCTCCCCGCCGGATACGGGGGCTGGCGTGTACAGCGGGACGATGAAATTTGCCCCGAGGAACTCGAACGTGCCGTCCCGCTCGTCGTTCGTGTAGCGCCCCCCCACGCTCAGGTCGAGCGCTTCGGTGAGTTGCCACTTCGCTTCGCCGTACACGGCCCACCCCTGGTACTCGCCGTCGATGTACACCTGCTCGTCGAAGATGAGCGGAAAAGGGAGCCCGAACAGAAAGCCGATGTCCCCGGTGACATGGAACAGGTCGTAGCTGATGTCCTCGCTGTAGAGACTGACCCCGGCGAACCACGACAGGCGGTCGCGGTCGCCGGACAGCACCAACTCCTGGCTGAAGTATTCGCTCTCCTGGTATGTGAGCCAGTTGCCGAGATCGAGCGGGGTCCCGTCCCAGTCCTCGCGGTAGTCGAAGTTGTTGGAGTAGTAGCCCGTCAGCGACCGCAGGGTCGTGGACCCGGGCAGGTCGACGTTGACAGTCAGCGTCGCCTCGGCCGTCTCGATGAGGTCCTGGTCACCCGTTGTTCCACTCACCGTGAGTTCGTCGCCGTACAGCCACGAACCGTCCAGGTTGATGGGCATATAGATGGCGCCGGACTGGTCCCGGTCCTCGTAGGCGAACTTCAGCGTCGCATCGCCCCAGCCGGGCTCGTGGCGCAGCGACAGGCGTGCCGCGCTCAGGTCGTACCAGAGGTGATCCTCGCCCGTCGCGAGGTTGCGCATGTAGCCGTCCTCTTCCTTCTGCAGCACGGCTGCCCGCAGGCCCCAACGGTCGCCCAGCGGCACGTTTACCATCCCCTCGAGGCTCTGCCGGCCCCGCTCCCCGGCGCCCACCTCGAAGGATGCCTCCGTCCGGCCCAGGTTCGGCTGCGCCGTGATGACGTGGATCGCCCCCGAGGAGGCGTTGCGGCCGAACAGCAGCCCCTGCGGGCCCTTCAGCACCTCGACCCGTTCCAGGTCGAAGTAGGTGCCGATCGCGGCCCCGTGGCGGCCGCGGTAGATGCCGTCCGTGTAGAGGCCGAGCGCCGGTTCGGACCCGGCGCTGTAAGTCCCGGCATTGATGCCCCGCACCGTGATGAACATGTAGTTGTTCGAAATGGCGCCGGACACGCCCGGGACGGCCTTGACCAGCTCCTGGGAGTCCTTGATGAGACTGTTGCGCAGCCCTTCGCCCGTGAATGCCGAGATCGCGATCGGCACCTCCTGGATGGACTCGTCGCGCTTCTGGGCGGAGACGATGATCTCCTCTATGGCCGGGCGCGCGGTGCCGTCCCCGTCGGCCGACTCCTCGGCAGAAGCCCCGATGCAAAGCACGGCGGCGAGCGCCGGCAGCGCGCAGGCGCGCCATTTCGTTTGTGTTCCGTTCATTGCATCCCCTCCCCTACACCTCATGTCTCTAATCCGTGCATGGCTTCAATCGCCCTCCTGCGCGTCGTGCGCGTCCCAGGCGAGATTGATCAAGTAGGCCCGCAGGGCCGCCGCGCCTTCGTCCACCATCTCGACGGCCGGCATGCCACGCGTCACGAGGGCCCCGCCGAGCACGGTCTGCAGGTACTCCACGCTCGCCGGCGGCCGCATGCGCAGGTCCAGCGCGGCCACGGGCGCGACGGCCTCCGGGCCATGACAGGTCATGCAGCCGTATGCGTCGAAGAGTTCGGCCCCCGCCGACGCCAGGGTCGCATCGAGACGCGGCGCCGGCGGCGCGGGGATGTGCGGAATCTCAGCCCACGGCGGCGCCGGAGTGCTGCCGTCGAGCACGAACGCGAGCAGGCGCGGGCGGCTGCGGGCACGCGGCACGGAGTTGTAGTCCGCGAACGCACCGGCGGCGGTGGCGAGGTTGCCGCTCGCCACCACGATGTACTGCTTCCCGTCCGCCATCACCGTCGACGGCGCGCTGCGGACCGTGCCGCCGGCGGGCGCCGACCAGAGCCGCTCCCCGGTCGCGGCGTCGTAGGCCACGAGGTACCCCTCGGCGAGGCCCTGGAACACGAGGCCGCCGGCCGTGTGCAGCGCGCCGCCGTTCATCGGCAGCGCATGGCCCTGGCGCCAGACCTCCGTCTGCAGCACCGGGTCCCAGGCCACGAGTTCGCCGAAGGCCTCCCAGCCGGCATGTCCCCTGCTCCCGTAGTGGGCGTCGAACGAGACGCCCAAACCCGCCGTGATGCCGCCGCCGTCGACGGCCGCCTCGTGGAGCGTCGGCATGGTCTGGGCGGGAATGAACACCACGTGCTTCTCCGGGTCGAACGCGATCGCGTCCCAGCTATGGGCCCCCATGCCCGCCGGCGAAACCACCGCCCGCCCGTCCGGCCGCTCCCAGTAGCGCGCGTCTGGCAGGTAGACGGGCCGGCCCTCCTCGTCGAGCCCGCTGGCCCAGTTCACCGGCACGTAGTTGCGCCCGGACAGGAACTCCCCGGTGTCCGCGTCGAGCAGGTAGACGAAACCGTCCTTCGGCACGCTGATGACCACGCGCCGCTCCCCGTCCTCCCGGTTGAAGTCCGGCACGTTCGCCAGCATGAGCCCGACGGACGGCTCGAAGTTCCAGCCGTCGCCGGGATTCTGCTTGAAGTGCCAGACGTACTCGCCCGTCTTCGCGTCGAGGGCCACGACGGAATTCGTGAACAGTTCGTCGCCCGCACCCATTCCGCGTGCCAGGGGGTTCAGCGGCGCCGCCCCCCCGACCCCGATGTAGAGCCGCTCCGAGCCCGGGTCGTAGACCATCGCATCCCACACGCTGCCGCAGCCCTTCGTGCGTTCGTACCAGCCGTCGCCCCAGGTGGCGGCCGCCATGCGGTAGAGGTCGCTCTCCGGGGGGTTCGAGGGATCGCCCGGCACTGTGTAGAACCGCCATGCGTGACGCCCGGTGTCGGCGTCGAACGCGTCCACGTGACCGCGGCTCATCCCGGAGTCCCCGCAGGCATTGCCCGTGAACACCATGCCGCCTCCGACCCGCGGCGCCGCGGTGATGGTCTGGCTTTTGCCCGGGTCGCACGCCTGGGCCTCCCACCGTTGCTTGCCCGTCTCCTGGTCCACGGCCACCAGGCGGCAGTCGCCGGTGCCGACGATGACGAGGTCCCCCTGCAGCGCCACCCCACGGTTGAAGTTCATGCCGTAGGCCTCGATGAACGTCCCCTCCTCCGGCCGAGGCCGTGGGTCGAAGGTCCAAAGCACCTCGCCCGTACGCAGGTCGTTGGCGTAGATGACGCTACCCGCGCCGCTCTGGAAGATTCTGCCGTCGGCGATCAG
>JAJDTI010000089.1 GCA_022827245.1 Pseudomonadales bacterium
GGATCTGGATCCGCTTGCGTACGAAATCCTGGCGTCCGTCGCAAGGCACGTAACCGTGTTCATGGACCACAAACAGCAAGTGTACGAGCGCGGCTCCCGCGAGGAGGATGTGCTCCGCGCCTTGCGGCTGCGTCGTCGGAATGTGACGTTGCTGGAGGCGTATCGCTGCTCCCGATACATCGCGCAGGTCGCAGCGTCGTTTGTGGCCGCCGATGACGAACGTGCCAAGTTTCTTGAGCAAGTCCGTACGTCGGACCAGGGTCGACGGCGGATGCCTGCGCTCTATGCGGCGAAGGACATGGGGGCGGCGCGCGAGCACTTGACTGAGACGATTCGGACTTGCGTTGATAGGGGCGATCGAATCGGCGTTCTGTTGCCGACCAGGCGTTGGGTTTTCGGTTGCGCACGAGGCTTGTCGCGGGCCGGCTTGGAAGTGGAAGTCCCTCCGCAACGCGGCAAGCCCAGATCCGACGGTCTTCCCGCGCACGACTTCACCTCGAATCGACCGAAACTCATGGCTTATCCAAGCGTGAAAGGGCTGACCTTCGACACGGTGTTGATGCCATTCCTGGAAAGAGACCTGTTCCCCAAGGCAGTGAGCGGCGAGCTGCTGACGAGATGGCTGTTCGTAGGGGTCACTCGAGGGACTGAATGGGTGTATTTCAGTGGGACAGCCGACAGGATGATGTACGGGGATGTATTCGCGGACCTTGAGCAGCGGGGGCAATTGGCGGTGTTGAGTAATGCGGACGACGCGCTAGCGGAGAGCCGCGGGACCGTGGACGCATGTCCCGAGGACAGCGATCTTAGCAGCCTGTTCTAGGGCGGGGGGAGGCTCCTCTGGAATGAAGCGGCTTGTGGTTCGGGAAAGCCAAGGGTAGCGATGTCGTGGCCGAAGTCCGCGGGCCGGTGTCACTCGATCAGTATCACAGGCGTACGTCCCTGAGGCGACAGGCGGCCGATCGAACGGGGTGAGTCGCAGATTCACCGGCCGGAGGGTGGAAGCGTCAGTGGCCGTGACCCGTAGGGCGAGACTCCATCGCGCGCTCGGTTCGCCGTCGGCGAAAGGACGCGACCGTTCGAAAATATTCCGGAGCAGGCTCGAAATTCATCTCACTCATTCAGAACAGCGTACCCTGACGGGGCAGGAGGATTCGATGTTGGGGTCGAAGTTGCGCGTCGGGCTTCTTCTGGCCGCCACTCGGTGTCAACACTTCGATCTCTCGCTCGGTTTCGAGTGATCTCAGGGCCTTGTTGAACTGGCCTTCGGTCGCGGCCGTGTTGTCGGCGGACAGAGCGAGCAGGGTATCGAATGTCGGTGCCGAACTCTCGTCGAACTGATCGAGTAGCTGAGGCAGGTCAGTCATGAGTGCAGTGTGTATGCGGCCTTCGTCGGTGTACTCGAAGCCGAAGTCCAAGCCGATCTGGTTTTCCCAATCGGGACTGAACCCGAGCATGTCCAGTCCGGCGGGGCCTTGAGTGATGGAAGAGTTTTTGATCGCCCAATGGGCCTCGCTCATGACCAAGCGAGAGCGCGGAACTTTGGAGTAGTGAACGAACCACATGTCTCTGTTCGCGGCGTCCGAGTGCAGGAAAAAACGGGATGCGAATCGCGCCCCGATGTTCGACTTGAGCATCTGGCCCAGAAGACGACCCGCAAAGAAGCGGCCAGCTTGGCGGCGGCGTTCCTTGAGCAGCATGAGCAGATGCTCCGGACTGAACTCGAAAGGTGCCATTGCCGCGAGGAAGCGGGCATTGTGATTCATGTAGTCGTAGATCGCGCCGAAGTTATAGGTAACGATGACCTCAGACTTCGGCAGGGACTGGTAGATCAGGCGAACGTCCTGGTTGGGGACGTCGGCATAGCCGCATTGATCCAGAAAGAAGATGGACCGACCGCTTCGGGTCCATGCAGAGATTTCCCGGACGATGACCGACAGGGCGTCGGAGGCGGCGGCATTCCGGACCGAGATCGACTCCCGCATGTCCAGCGGCATGTCGGTATCGGCGAGGGTGATCTTCAAGTGCTCGATCGCGCTAGGGTCAGCGTCGACGAAGTAGAACCGGGTCTCGATCCTCAGCGGTTTCCGCCGCCCGGAGTTGATGCGGGCGATGGCACGCTGGACGGCATCGATCATGACCAGGGGAGAACCGATACGGGGCAACCCGTGGCGCTTGTACAGCCCTCCGCCGGCGAATGCATCGACCAAGGCTATGCGCAGGACATCCATGCGAGGCAGAGCGCAGACCACATCGAAGTAGCGATCCAGGTATGCCGCCAACAGGCGCAGTTTTGCGTCTGTGTGGGCTGCGATTCTCGGAGGCTCAGCTCCTGGCTGCCAGACGAACTGCGCGCTCTTGTTCCGCATGGTCGATTTCTTTGTCGAATCCTGAAGGGAAGCCATCATGGAACTCGCCGTCTAGAAGACGTCCGCCGGCCTTCGACGTCTTGCCGCCCCACTGCTTGAAGAAAAAGCTGACGGCTTGATCGGCGCATTGGTCGCGAATCTCCCGAGCCCAGTTGACATCCATAGGACGTGCACCGGGACCGCTTTCACCACCAAGGATGACCCAATCGATTCCGTGCAAGTCGACCGGACCGATCCGGCCAAGTAGAGGCTCTACGGAGAGAAAGCGAACTGTCGCGTTGGCGCGGCGAAGGTGGGCGATCCGATTGGATCGCCTTTGGTCCTCGACTGAGACGCCAAGCCAGATGTGCTTCGGGGCCAGCGTCCTACGGTAACGGCGGTTGACGTAGGTGGCTAGCCTGGAACTCCGCTTGGTGAGCACCTGATAGACGTGGTGGTCCGCCGCCTCCATGGCGTCGAAGACACGATCCACGTAGGTGTCGGAGACCTTCTTGTGGAAGAGGTCGCTCATGGAGTTTACAAAGATCATTCGCGGTCGGCGCCAACGCGCTGGCTGAGCGAGCCTCTCAGGCCGCAAGGTCAGGTCGAAGCCGTGCTCGTAGGGATGTCCCGGGACACCTCGGAAGCGTTCGGCAAACCGCTCGGCGTAGCAGTTGTCACATCCTGGACCGATCTTCGTGCATCCGGTGACCGGGTTCCACGTCGCGTCGGTCCACTCGATCGCGCTGTTATCGGCCACCCAATCTATCCTTGTTTCACGGCGAACAAACCGAGTTGTGGTTCAGAGAGCAGGGGCATTAGCACACTTGTGGACAGTCGGCAAGGCGCCGTCGTCGGATTTAGGGCTGCCGACAGCGCGAGGGAGAGTCGATTACGGCTGACGCGTGGTTGTAGCCGAACCTGGTTTGCGTTCGCACGCGTCAGCGGGAACAATCGACCGCTTTTCGCCTGACAGCAACATTGGGGGCGCAGTTGGCGCGTGGTCAAGACGGACCAGTAGGGTGGGTGCTTCTTTCTCGGGAAGCAGTAGCCCGTGCTGAGGAGGCGCTCGACCCGGACGCTAGGGGCGTACGCGACGAGGTTGGCTTTCTCTCGCTGCACCAGGGATTCGCGGACAGGTTCTTTCCCGGTACGTCCGTGCTACACACACGGCTACGCTACGTGCTGTTTGTACCTTGGCTCCTAGAGGCCCAGGCGGAACGCAGCGGGACGGACTTCGCCGCGCGCTTCTCCGCTGCGGAAACCGCCCTGGCCGGCCAGCTCCGGCGCCAGAAGAAGCCCGAGGGCGTGATCGGTGGGCGGGTTTGGCCGAGGCCGGCAGCGCAGCCCCCGTCAATGGCGTACTGGACGGCGCTGAGGATTTGGCGGATTCTCCGGTCGCGCCCGGACGGGTCGGCACCGAGCCGAGCCGAGACCCTCAGACGGATGGCTGGCCGTCCTGCGAGACGAGGACGCGCGACGGATGACGAAGATGTGACCCTCGAAGAGGACGGTGGGTCGGCCTTCGTCAAGTTGCCAGAACGTCCGAGAGGTCTGGGAATGCCCAGCGGGTCGGTGTCGTTCGAGCTAGAGACCAAGGAGCGTGAGTTTCTCCGGCGCCATCTCCTTGGGGTCCGGAGGCATGGATCGAAGGAGCTGTCGCTTCTGGCTCGCCTCGTGGACGCCGGGGTCGGCCACGAGGAGGCGGATCCGTGGGGTCAAGCGATCCGCAGAGTAGCCGACGACGAGGATCGCGCGGCGCTGGTGGTGGCGCGGCAAGCGAGTGCACTTGCCGGCATCGGTCGGTCCGTTTACGCAGCACTGGTGGAGAACGCGCACAAGAATGATGGCTTGTCGGAAAGCACCGTGCATCGTGAGCGCCTCGCGGAGCTGGTCGATGCCGCCGAGGGAGATGATGCCCGTGCCCTAGACTTGGAAGCGCTCAACGCCCTGATGCCCGGGCTTCCTCCCCGTTTGCGCGGCGTGCTGACGAGCACTCGGGCTTGGCTCGCATCGGGCGCGAAGGATCCGGTCCCGCTCTACGAGCAATACGAAGCAGCCGAACGGGACCGCAAGGGCGACCGCGCACGGCTGCCTAGGACGGTGGGGGGACAGAAACGCCGCGCGGAGTGGGATCCTGGGGAGCATCCGAGAGCTGAGCGTCTGCACTATCGATGGCAGAACGTGCGCCAATTGCTCGAGGATCTTCACGGGGAATACGGGGAATGAGCCACCTGGAAACGCAGCCGCTGCTCGAGCTGTTGCGTCCGCCGGCCGGGTGGCGGACGGACCGTGCGATCCTCAGCGCGTACTCGGCCGAACCGGCGGTACTCGTGGCTATCTTGCTGGCGCTGGTGGGGCGTGACGACGACCAGGGCGGCGGGGCAAAGGTCGCATTGGCGAAAGCCATGACCGAACTGCGAGGCCGTGTCCACTTCGTGCTGCAGCGCGGACGCCTGGCGGCGCCGCGCAAGGCGACCGGAGTCCTGGCGCTTCTCGACCGTTTCGTGCGCGAAGTGCCGTGGAACGAGGTGGCGGACGGTGAGGCGGGACGCTCCTGGCACGCGAAGCTCGCGCTGGTTAGGACGGTACCGTACGACAATCCCCAAGGACCGGCGTCCTGGCGTTTGTGGCTGGGGAGTCGGAACTTCACACAGGACACATCGTGGGACATCGCGCTGTCGCTTGAGTCGGTCGCAGGCCGCAAGGGGGGACAGGTACTTGCGGGAGTTGACCGGCTAGCGGCGCGCCTCGCTGAGAGAGCCGGTGAGGCACGGGATTGGCGCGTAATGGCAGCTGAGCTCGCTGAAGCACGTTGGGATGTGCCGAAGGGCCTGACGGTACAGCGGGTCGATCTGATGATGCCCGGAGACAAGGGGAGGAGGATGCCGGAACCGCCGCCACGGACGAAGCGGGTGATTGCCGTGGCGCCGTTCCTGGATGGTCAGACCGTGCGTCGGCTGGGCGCTTGGTGCAACAAACGCGAACTGCTTTCGAGCGTGCCGGAACTTGCGAAGCTGAACGCGCAAAAGTCCGACCCGTTGACGGGGTTCGAACTTCTCGCACTGCCGGGCTCTCCAGAGGATAGTTCAGCTCCGCCCGAGGACGGCGCCGGCACGGCTGAAGCCGCGGTTGAAGCGAGGGGTCTTCACGCGAAGTTGCTGTGGACGGAACAAGGCGGTCGCGCGACGCTGTGGCTCGGGAGCCCCAATCTGACGAAGCGCGCATGGCAACAGAACGCTGAGGCATACGCCGAGATTGGGGTGGACTTCCGGCGCGATCCGCCGGCGGCTACCAAGCTCCGCGAGGGAATCGAGGCGTTCCGGGAGCTCGCCAGACCAGTGCGACCGGAGGATCTCGGGCCCGACGCCGGGGAGGACTCGACGGAGGAAGCCCTCGAGAAGGCACGCGGGCAAGTCTCGGCGCGACTGTCGGGGTACCAGCGCCGATGTAAGGAGGCGACCATCGTGGAGACGCCCGACGGTCCGCCCCATCCGGACGACCCACGCATCAGGCTTGAAGTCGCTAGGCTCGGCAACGGGCTGCGACTCTGGCCGGTGGGAGCGTGCAGCGTCGAGGTGCCACATGAGGACGGCGAGGACACGGAGCTTTTGTCGCTACGCGTGTCGCTGGATGGGCATCGGATTTCATGGACGCAACTCGTCCCCTTCGATCCCCCGCTGCTGGTGGACCGGGACACGGCGGTGCTCGGTGACTACCTGGGTGCGAGCGGCATCCTAGACTGGATTAGCGACGAGTTGGACGATATCGCCGATTCGGACGGCGGCGGCGAATGGGATGCGGAACCCGCGTCCCGGACGGATTCCGGCGGCGGGGCTGGGGAAAGACGGGATGTGCCTACGGTGGAGAAGGTGCTCCGGGCGTGGACACGCGAACCGAGGCGGCTTGACGTCGTGGACCAGATCCTGCGCGGAACGCGTCCGACTGGGAGCGGCGAGGACGACGCGGTAGCCCGCAGCCATCTGGCCGCCTTCGCGCGGAGCTGGAAGGTGCTGCGTGCGGGATTGCCCGGAAGGAAGTCGAGTGCCACTTAAGGCAAAGCCGTTCCAGCGAGCGACCATTGACGCCGTGGCAAGAGCGTTCGCCGATCCAGCGGGATCGCGGCGCTTCCTCGTTGCCGACGAGGTGGGACTGGGCAAGACGGTCGTAGCTCGGGGCGTTGTCGAGAAGCTGTCGAGTGAGCGGCGACCGTTGCGCGTGTTCTACGTCTGTTCCAACCTTGCCATCGGTAAGCAGAATCTGGACCGGCTGGTGTCGTTCCTGCCCGACGACGAAGGCGGGGCAGCGATCGCTAGCGTCGACCGCCCGAGTCTGATGCCGACGCGCAAGCCGCCTTCACACGGGCGCGTCCAGGTGTACTCCCTGACGCCGGGTACGGCGCTGCCCTCGCGCCGCGGCCGTGCAGGAGAGGGCCGGTACGAGGAGCGCGCGTTCGGCGTCGCGCTGCTCGATGAGCTGCTGGGACGGAGAATGCTTGGGCTCGGCCCCGCGATGTGCGGGAGGGTCGGGTGGCGACGGTTCTACGACAAAGTGCGGGAGTACAAGGCGATGCTCCGGGATGGTGACAGCCCCGGGCTCGGCTTCGCGCCGTTGTTTCGCCGCGCGCTAAGGACGGAGCTTGCCCTCGGACCGGGACAGTGGCTGTCGTCCCGAGTCCGAGGGATGATCCAGCGGGGTGAGAACAGGGAGCTCGTGCGTGCAGTAAGGGCCGCGCTGGCGATCGCGGCGCTGGACGGTGTGCGGCCGGATCTCATCATCTTCGACGAGTTCCAGCGTTTCCGGGACTTCCTGACGGAGGGGGACGAGGAACACGACTGCGACGAGCGGGGCAACCTCGACGAGTCCGCCCTACGCGTCCTCACGGCGATCCGCGGCGAAGGCGAAGGACAGCATACCTCGCTGCTCCTGCTGTCGGCCACGCCGTACACGCCCTACCGCGGCAGAGACGAGAGCGGCTACGGCGAAGCGGCGGGTGACTTCTTTGAGATCGTGAAATTCCTGCACGGCGGTGGGCGAACCGGCCGCGAAGCGGCAAAACGTGCCCGTTCCCTTTTCGGCGCACTTGAGGAGGAAATGCGCAAGGGCACGCCGTTCTCGGAACTCGCAGAACGCGCACGAGCCGAGCTAGCGACGCTGCTCAAGCGTGTGCTTTCCCGGACGGAGCGGCCCCGATCTGCGGACGACGTGGCGGCCGACTCCAAGGGAGGCGAGCGCGAAGTAAGTCTGTCGCCGGCGGATGTCCTAGTTTTCCGGCACCTCAAGGAGAGTCTTGGGAAGGCAGACCATGGTTGGGCGGTGGGTCTTTGGCAATCGGTGCCGCTACCAATGCAGGCGCTCGGGCGCCGTTACAAGGTCTGGCGTCGAGCGTCGAACGTCGTTCCCGACCGCAGGATCGCCTTGACGAACGATATGCGCAAGCGCTTTGGAACTAGCGAGCCCTGGGCGCACCCCGGGCTGCGGGCCCTGTTACAGGCGCTTCCGGTGCGGCGGCTGGCGCTCCCATGGGTGGCGCCGTCGCTGCCGTGGTGGCCCCTCCGAGGGGGTTGGCGGGGCGAGATCCGGGACGCCGAGATTGATGGGAAGCTGCTCGTCTTCAGCCGTTTCCGCGCTGTTCCGGTGGCGCTGTCCGGGCTGGTCAGCTACGTAGTGGAGGCGTCGCTCCGGGAGCGTTTGAGGGGCAAGCACCGGCCGAGTTACGACCACGCCACGCGACGCCAATTCCTCGCAGCGGCGCCGGATCGGCCGAGCCTGCTGAGCCTGTTCCATCCGTCGCCTTTGCTCGCGGGCGTGGATCCGATGGCGCGGGGGTTGGGGAACCTGGGGACGGCTAAGGCGACGGTCCGGGCGCAGCTTCACTCGCTGCTTGCCAGCCATGGTGTCCGGGTCGTGCGTCGGACGTCTCGCGCGCGACTGCGCGTCTGGGAGCTGCTGGCCGCGATCGAACGCCACACGGGGCTGTGGAAGGCGAGCCGATCGGCATGGTACCGGGTGGCAGACGGCCTTGGAGCGGGAAGCGGCGCAGCCGGCGGGCGTCTCAGGTCAATGGTGCGGCAGTGGGACGAGCACGCAGTTGCGTCGGTCGTCGAGATCGGGGTCGGAGAGTTCAACGCGCTCTGTGGCCTCGCCCTGGAGGCACCCGGGATCGTGCTTGGGCGCGCGCTGGCCCGGCACTGGAAGGACGCGCTTGAGCCGCGGAATCTGGGTCTCGTGGCTGGACTCTCGTGGCGGGCGCTCAGGGCGTACTTTGACCAGCCTTGGTTTGCTGCGGCCCTCGGCGGGCCTGAGAGAGGCTACCCCGACCGGATACGGCGCGCCGTTGTGGAAGGCAATCTCGAGTCGGTGCTGGACGAGCACTTCTGGTATTTGGGTGTGGCCGCGAGCACGAATTGGGCGGAGGCGGTCACGGAGTTAGAGGCGTCGCTGAGGCTCCGGACTAGCACGGTCTTGCTCCACGAGAGGGGATCCGACCCGGGGACGGTGCGGCTGCGGTGTCACGCTGCGGTGGCGTTGAACGAAGCCCGGGCCTCGTCCACGTCGGGCGACGCGCGGGAGGCTCCGCTCCGTCCGGATGAGGTGAGACGCGCGTTCAACGCGCCGTTCTGGCCCTACGTGCTTGTGACGACGTCGATCGGACAGGAGGGACTAGACTTTCATCCTTGGTGTAGGGCGCTCGCACATTGGGACCTTTGTTCCGGACCGGTTGCGCTGGAGCAGAGGGAAGGGCGTATCAGCAGATTCGCAGGCTTGGCAGTGCGGCGCGCGATCGCGGCACAGATTCCGTTAAAGGAAAGGGGAGACGAGACCGGCGAGAGTCCGTGGTCCTCGCTCGCGGCCCGAGCGGAGGCCGAGCTTGCGGACCGTGCTGGGCTCGAACCGTGGTGGGTTGCACCGGGTTCGACGACGCAACGAGTCGTGTTTTCAGTGCCAGGCAGCGAGAGGCCGGCGCGAATGGCCATGCTAAACAGGGAACGGGCGTTGTACCGCTTGGTGCTAGGGATGCCGGACCAGGCGGACCTTCTTGAGCTGATCGCCGCCGATGAGGCATGGGATCCGAAAAACGTGCACCGAGCGTGCCTTGACCTGTCCGCTTGGGGAGCAAGTCGTGAATAGGGAGATTGCTTGCTTCTCGGCGGTGTTGGGGAAACGTGATCCCGGTCTCACTTGCATTCGGAAAGCCGGTAACTGGGGACGGAGTGATTAACTTGACAGGGTTTTTTCGAGGGGCGCCGGCCCGGGTCAGACGCTAGGCAAGGGGCGATTCGGACTCTGAATCGATGCCCATCCAGCAGATCAGGTCAATGTCGTCGAGTTCGATTGGCGGCAGCGGATCGGGCGGGGCAACGGGTTCCAAACCGGTTTCGAGAATCTTGTCGATTAGCGCACGCGCGGACGCGGGGTTACGGTCGGTCTCGTCGAACCAGCCGCGCAACATGACCTCCTCGCGACGCGGCCATGGAGATTCGAGTACATCGAGTGCCCGGTGTAGTCGCTCTTGGGCGATCTCCAGCGGGGCGTGATCGCGGAGGAATTCGGCGACTCTCAGGTTCAGCGGTCGCACTCTCGGCTGGAGGTTGGCTGGGTCGGTTTGCAACATCCAGTCGTCGCGAATGTCGTGCCGTGCAGCGTCCCAGAAGTCGTAGACACGATCCTGAAGGAACTCCGGGAACCAGGGGGCCGTTTCTTGCTCGCACTCGATGAGTCGGAGGCAGGTGCCCGTCTCTCGGACTACGGATTCGCCTGACACGCTCCAAGTCTCGTCCGCGGGCACGAAACGGAGGTAGGTTCGGTCGCCGACCGAGGCGCAAAAGAACACACCCCGTCGATCACCGGCGACCATGCCCGAGCCGGCCTTCCGGGGCAGCAGGAGAATGCGCCGCCGGTCTTCCGCCAACGCCTTACGTAGAGTCTGCCGGTACTCCTCTCCAGTCTGGGCGGAACTGGCCGTACCACCGCGCTCGTAGAGCGACGCGTCCTCGCGGAGCAGCTTCTCAATTTCGTCGCGGGTCTCGGTGAACACTTGGGAGCCGTGCGCCGCACCCTCGACGGGAGCCATCACGCCGACGCTTGCCGCCGCAAGGGCAAGCTTGTCCAGGATGCGTTTTTCGAGATCGAGCAGGTTGTCGAGGCGGTCGGCGGGGAAAACCGTGCGAAGGAACACCTCCGTGTGGGGGCTGCCGATACGGTCGATTCGTCCGTGGCGTTGCACGAGGCGCATGGGGTTCCATGGCAGGTCGAAGTTGATGATGTGGCGGCACTGCTGGAGGTTGACGCCTTCAGCAAGTACATCCGTGGCGACGAGCAGGTCGTAACTGTCGTCTTGCCGCCCCGCCGGGGCCTCGGTCGAGACCGGTGCGAAACCGTGCACGGCGCGATTGCGGGAGACGTCGGAGAACTCGTCGGAACCACTGATTGCGACATGGCGGTCTCTGTAGGGCTCAAGAGCCTCGCGCCTGCCGACCTCGTTCCTCAGGAAGTCCCGTATCCACTCGACGGTGTCTTGGAAGAACGAGAAGACCAAAACCTTACGCTTGTCGCGTTCGTCGGCCTCATGCGTGGCTTCGCGCCGCGCCTGCCGCGCGATGGCAACCAACTCGTCCGCGAGCACTCTGAGCTTTGGGTCCGTATCGGAAGTGATCGCAAGCGCCTCGGCGGAGAGGTTCCGAAGTAGGTCGAGGTCGCGCTCGACGGCCGCGCGCAGTCGGACGGTGTCGTAGAGGTCCGCACCGGCACGATGGGACGTGTCGGCGAGCACGTCCTCGAAGATCGCGTCGTCGTCTGCGGAGAGTTCTCTCATGAAAGCGGTGGTGACGACGTACCCTTCGCCAAGGGCATTCAGGAAGTGTTCGTGTTCGCGCGCCATCTTGTCGGTGGTCTTGCCGAACGCGCGTGCGGAGGACTCGAACCGCTTCAGTAGGCCGGAGCGAAGCAGGCCAGCAGCGGCGTCAGCGTGCGCTGACTCATCGTCCTCGGGACGCAGAAGGAACGCGGCGGGCCGGTACCGTGCGAAGGTGAGAGCCGTTGTGCTGTCGGGGTCCAAGGCCCCTTCAAGCCGGTCGAAGAAGCCGGGCCGAAGGTGGTCCAGATCGTACCGTACCGTGATCGCCGACGGTTTCGGGAACACGATCGGAACGGGATTGCCGTCCGGCCCACCGATGGTGTCGCCCGCGTAGTGCTTCTTGACGAACTGGCGCGTTCGCTTAACCGTGGTGGCGTCGATGACGGGGAACAAGACATCGGGGCTTAGGTTGGACGGATCCTCGCGCATCGCGTTGTGAAAGCGCTCGCGGATCGAGAGGATGCCGCGGTCAGCGAAGCTGGCATCCTGGCGGACGAAGAAGCGCACGAGGTGGTAAAGGTCCCAAAGCGAGTTGTTCACCGGCGTGGCCGTCAGCAGCAGTACGTCGCGACGCCGTCCGTAGAGCAGCCGTCGAAGAGCCGCAGCTCGTGTCGGGGCGTCGGGGTTGCGGTAGTTGTGCGCCTCGTCCACGACCACGAGTTGGTATTCGTCGAGGTCCCGCTGCAGGTGTTCGCTGCTGGCGTTGGGCCGGTGACGATCCCGGAGCTGGCGGTCGGCTGCAAGTTGCTCGAAGGAAAGGCACTCGACATAGAGTTGAAAGCGGGCGAGGAACTTGCGCCACACGGCGTCGCGGACGGCGGCCGGGCAGACTAGGAGCGCGCGCTGGCGACGCTCCCGGTATATCTGGACGATCTCGCCGGCGATGAACGACTTGCCGAGGCCGACTTCGTCCGCAACGATGGCCCCGCCGGTTTCGCGGATCAGGCGTAGCGCGCGAGCGACGCCGTGCTTCTGGAAGCTGGTCAGGGGGAGGTTGTCGTCCTCGCGGGCCTCCTCTTCTACTTCGTCACCATAGAGCTGCCAGAGGACCCTGAGAAATATCTCCCAAGGCGTTCGAGGTCGGAACGCGTCCTCGAAGATTTCAGCGAGTTGGTACGGTTCTGCGTCTGCCCAGAGGTCGTCGAACCACCGGATGGATCTCTGGACGACGGGCCGATCGTAGCGTCCGAGGTTGAGTTCCAAGTTTGTGGTGAGGCCGGCGACTGTGAGATTGGACGACCCGGCAATGGTGCCCTGCGCACCGCCATTGGCCACGTCGGGGTTCCCAAGGATGTACGCCTTGGCGTGCAGGAACGCGCGCTCGTAGCGCCGTATTTCGACGTTCCCAGCTCTCAGCGCGTTGGCGAGCTTAAGCAGGGCGGTCCGGCTGGCGCGGGTGAAAGGCATCGACGCGCTCTCTCCGGCAAGCCCGGCATCGACCCGCCGAAGGCTCGTCGTCATGCGGCGGCGCTCGAAGGCTTCAGTCGCTTCGCCGAGCTGTTTCGTTGCGGGCGGGCGGTCCGCGCTCAGGTCGACGCCTAGCATGAGGCGCACGCTCGGAATGGCCGAGAGCCGGTCGGCAATGCGGGCAAATCCCGCAGGACTGAAGTACCCAGTAGCGATCCGCACTTCAGTAGGCGAAGTACCGGTATCGCTCAGTGACTGGGCAAGCGCCTGCTCAAGCGTGTTTTCGCCAAGGTTGTCGATGAAGGTGCGCTGTTCCATCAACGGACGACCGCTGCCGCACGATAGTGGTAGAGAACGGCGTCGAGTCTGTCGCCATAGTCCCAGCCCTTGTGGAATGTCTGGAAGACGTGTACGAGCTGGTTTTCATTCAAGCCGTAGAGGTGAGCGACCACGGCGTCCAATTCGTGGATCATGTCGTCCTTGTCGCCTGGCTCCAGGGGGCCGCACTCGACGCCGACCTGCTCAGCCCACTCGGCGAAGCGGTCGTCGGGACAGGCGAGGCGCCCGGCGAGTTCCACGACGCGCTGCCAATTCCGGTCGGAGCGGTCCGGTCGCGGCACGGGGAACGGGTTGAAGACGAAGTAGTTGACGTGGGTTTCGACGAAGCGGCGCGCGTACCAGTCGAGTGGTATGGACGAAAGGACACCAAGAACGAATGCTTGGTCCTTCACATCGCCACGCGGCCAAAGCAGATAGGGTGCCTGATTGGCGATGAACACTCTCGGCGGCACGAGACATGCGATCACCGTCCGTTGGTTGGTGCGATTGGTCACATCGCGAAAGGCAACGCGCGGAGCGAAGCACGGAAGGGTGGCTCGATCACGCAGGTAGTCCGGCATGAACTCGCGATGCGGACTGTCGCGGCGGCTCCTGCCCGCCTTCAGGCGCTTGGCCTGGAGCCATTGGAGCACGGGCTCGGGGTCGGCCCACGCGTAGTAGATGCCCGTGTCCGGGTTCCAGAGGTCGAATGACTCGCCCTTGTACACTGGCCAAAGGCCATCCGTTCCTGCGGTCGAGTCGAATGTCATTAGGGGCTTTTGCGTGGTCGCGTGGAGTTCGGCGTCGGGGCGGGCACGCCATTGCGATCCGGGGCTTCGAAGGTCATCAGCGCCTTCTGCAGCGTGGCGTCCATTTCGCGGTCGGGACGGGCGCGCCAATCTACCCCCCCCCCCCCGCGGGTGGACTCGTTCAGATCGAGCCGTGGCGCTTTGCGAAGCTGGGCAAACACCGCGGCGGACTCCGCGTCGGGAAGGAGCGGGAGGGAGGCGGTGTCGTTCCATGCCAGCACTTCGGCGCTGTCAAACTTCTCGCCAAGTGTTTGCTGGTCTCGAATCTCGTGGTTGGGCGCACCATGCACGGAGCCCATGGCTTGTTGGTAGGCCGAAAGGGAGGCAAAGGGACCCACTAGTCCAATCGAACGGCGTAACGGCTCGCCTCGCCCCAAGCTGACAAGCCCGATGGTCCACTGTGGGTGAACCTCAGAGAAAACCCAGCGACGGTTGTTGAGGAGCATCGTGACCTCCACTGTGGACGACTCGGCAAACATCGTCTTACGGAACTCCGTTGAGCCCTTCGCCGCGAGGGCACTTCGGGGTAGAACAACGCCGATGCGTCCACCTTGAGCGGCGCAGAGGTTCCAGAAGCGCCAGCAAAACGCCTTGTAGAGGTCGGGATCTCCGGTTCCCATTCCGGGAAAGTCGCCGCCGACAAGGGCACGGCGGACACGTGCGGTTTCCGATAGTTCGGAGTCATACAACGCGACCAGATCGGGTCGCTCGTCGCGGAGTCGCTGCTTCTCCGTTTCTTGGTCGCTTTGGGGCATGGATCGAAGGCCGGGGAAGTGACGTGCCCAAAACGCGTGTTCCTCGATGGTGGCTTCCTGCCACGGCGGATTACCCAGAATCACGTCGAAGCCAGGCCGCGCTCGGAGGAAGACCTCGGGGAAAGTAATGGGGAAATGCAGGTGGTGTAACCCATCGAGGTCTTGATGGGCCGTTGTCAAGGCAGTGCTCATCGACCCCCGATAGTCAGGATTGCGCCACTCGACGATCGGGAATGCTCGGAGTTGCTCGTCGTCGGATAGGGGCACCGCGGCGATCAGGTCACAGAGCTTTTCGGTATGAGCAACCGCGTGGCGTGCTTGCTGAATCGCTTCGCGCGCCGTGTCGATGTCAGCGAGTGTAGCGTCGTTCAGGTTCGCTAGGCGGCCGAGCGGTTCGGCCGCAGCACCGATGAGTTGGTCCGCATCCACATCAAACATGGGGTGGGACTCTCCAAGCTCGTCGAACTGGCGTTCGATGTCGTCAACGGTGCCGACGCCGACTAGCGAGTTGCCATGGACGAGTGTGTGGTCCAGAACCGAGAGCGGCAATCCCGGAACGAATGTGTGAATCCACACCGCGAGGCGTGCGAGCTGAACGGTGAGGTTGTTGGCGTCTACGCCATAGATGCAACGCCGGGCAATCATGCGGCGCAATAGCTGGCCGTCTTCGATGACGGCCGCCTCGGCCAGTTCGGCAAGGGCGACCGTCGCGGCGTTGCGAAGTTGCGCGAGCTGGCGTCGGACGCCGGGAAGATCGCGGCGGGCGAGGTAGTCGGCCATGCGTCGCTCGATCCGGTCAATCGCCGCGATGAGGAAGTGGCCGGACCCCATCGCGATGTCGGCGACCCGGAAATCGAACAGCGCGGTTGCGGCATCCGTCTCGTCCATCGCGTCAAGGCGCGCGAAGTGATCGGCGAGCGCCGGCTCCAAAGCGCCGTCAAGCAAGTGTTCGACAGCAAACGGCTTCGTGTAATAGCTGCCGGATGACTTTCGCGCACCCGAGCGATCATGTAGGTACACATGTCCATCCGGCACCACGATCTGGTCGCGTTCCCGCGCGGGGACGTAGCTGCCGCGTCTGTTGACGGTGAGGTCGGTCGTCGCGATAGCGAGTTCGGACTCGAGCAGTCCCTCGTAGATGGTGCCGAACTCGCGTACGCCAAGCGAGCGGAAGTCGACAGGGCCGGGCACACCCTCGGCGGTATCGGTGACCAGGAGCGCTCTGAGTGCGGCCTCGAAGATGTCGTTCGGCAAAGACATGGCGGCGAGGCTTGCGCCAGGGGGCGAGACGTCCGGGTGATCGGAAAAAAGTCCGCCGTTGTAGGCAGGGACTCCCCACTCGGAGTTGCCGACGGACACGGCCTGCCACAATCCCCGGACCTCGTTCCAATGCGACGCTCCGGGTGCGATAGGCGTATCCCTGTGAACGGCCTCGGCAAGCTCCTGTGCCTTCTGTTTCAGGGAGCGGCGGCGGTAGGCGTCGTTGTAGCGGTACGGCAGCAGGTCGCGATCTTCGGCGTAGGCGATGAAAAGCAAGCGGAACAAGACGGTCAGCGCCATGGCGTAGGCGCGGTCGACTTCGTCTCGTGGGCTGCTTGAGGAGATGCCCCGCTCTGTTGCAACCCCGTGAGCGAGAGTTGGGACCACGTCCTGGTAGATTCGCTCGCGCAATCGCGCAGCGAGATCTCCGGCAAAGCGATGGGAGTCCTCAAGGATCTGGGAGAGGCTGCCGCCCGACGCGAGGGCTTCGGCCGAGAAAAGCAGCCAGAGGTAGGGAAGATCACGGTCGGCGAGGAGAGTCGGTTGGCACTCGACGAATGTTTCCGTTCGTCCCCGTCGGCCGACCCCGGCGTCGAGTGTCGTGGAATAGAGACGCAGCCGGTTGCCTTGCACGACGAGTACCCATGGTAGGTTCTCGTCGTCGGCCTTGGCGAGTGCGTAGCTGACGGGGGAGATGTTGTTGAACCGCGCCGCTCCCGCTTCGGGCAACTCGTCCTGACGCAGCATGACGGCGAGTGCAGTCCGCCTTCGTCCACCGAACAGGACGAAAGTCAGATTGTCCAGACGTTCGACGCGGTAGCCGAGCGACTGTACGAGGTCGCGGTTCCGGCAGCCGACGGCAGACGCCGCTTTTTTGGCAGCGTTGTTCCAGTCCCCGCGAGCGCGCGCTCCATGTTGAAGCTCGTGCAGCGCCACGAGCCCTTCGTTGTTGACGCCGGGAAGGAGCGTCTCAAGCGAAGGGAGTGCCTGGTTCAGGAAGCGGAGAGCGGCGTGTCGATCGGGTTGGTCCAGCAGTTCGCGACAGAGCCGCTGCGCTTGTGCCCTATCGACGCTTCGGTGGACGGGTGGTGTATCGCCCGAGGCGCCACACAGGGCTGCCCCGTTCGGGTGGAGGACCACGAGGAGAACGGGGGCGGCGCGGCCGGCGCGCCGGGTTTTCCAGACATCGAGCAAGGCAGCTCGCGCCGGGATGCTGGAGGCAGACGCGACGACAACCTCCATAGCACTGGCACCCCTTCCGACGAACAGGCCTGCCGGCCGTAGGCCATAGGCTGGTTGAGGGTTCCAGGGACGCGGCAACAGGTCCGTCAGGAAGTCGGCGTTTGCTGTCACGGGCGGACCGCTATCCGTCGCCTGTTGAATCGGTGAGCGGCACAACGAGATCGCCGTGGTCCGTGCTCGCAAGCGCGTTCACTATGCGCTGATCGGCGGTGACGACGCGGACACCCAGGCGTTGCGCCAGCGCGAGGTACATGAGGTCGTAGACGGGTCGGTCGTGGGCGATCGCCAGGCGGATGGCGTCTGCAGATGGTCTCGTCGGCATGCCATCGGATCGGCATGTCGGACATGGTGGCAAGTAGCTGGCCGGCGGCGCCGCGGTCAACCTGGTCGAGGCGGACCTTGCGCCAAACCGCGTTAGCTACTTCGGAGACAAGCAGCCGGGGCGCATGGAGCTCCTCGTGGTCGAGAAGACCGCGGGCGTCAGCCGAGTCCTCCTCAACGACCAGCCACTTTACCGCGACGCTTGCATCGACCACGAAAGCCACTGCGGGTCAGTGTCCGTGATCGCGGTCGTCGCGGATCAAAGCCTCCGCAGGAGTCTGGGTGCGTCCTTCGGATGCGCAGCGCAGTTCGGCCGTTCGAGCAAGGAAGGCAGCCCTCTTGGCAGACAAGTCGTCCTTCACGGCGTCCACGAGAATGTGACGCACCTCGCCTTCGAGCGACCGGTTGTTGCGAGCCGCGCGCAGCTTCAAGTCCTCGACCACGTCGTCGGCGAGCAGCCTGACGTTGATCGTTGCCATTTAGTGGGTGCCTAGGAGCGCCATCATTTCGATAGCGTGTCAGGAGCGGCTCCGAAACGCAACCTTGGGACGAAGTATCGTTGGCTACGGACATGCAAGCGGCGGCCTGGAACGGCACGTCGTCGGCAGCGCTGGAAGGTGGCGCAGTGCGGGCAAGCGTCGGCAATGTCTGTAAGAAACTCTCGCAATCGACCGATGCTTGCGATCGGTCGGTGCTGAGCGGAATCGCGGTGGAAATGGTCCGGTCATCCTATTCGCACCCGTTCCGTCCTTTCGGACGCCGCCGGCACTGTTCTCGCGGTGTTCCTTTGGTCAGTGGAACGTCTGTGCCGCCTTGCGGCGGTCTCCCTTTGTGTCAGCGGGGAGGTTGCTGTCGCCGCGCCTGGCGGCCCGCCCGTTGGGGTCAGCGGGGTGTTGCTGCGGCCGCGCCTGGCGGCTGGCGTCCGTTCGGGTCAGCGGGGGTGTTGCTGGACTGTTGCCTCTGACAACTTCGCCCCGTTGTTTTTCATGGCGGGGGAGGCCATGTCCGGGTTGCAGATCCCGGCGTCTGACGCTCCTCGGATGAGGCTCGGTTTTGGTGATTGGCGCGGACTGTACTGGCGATCGGCGCGGAGCGCAAGCGGCATCCATTCAGCATGCGCGGCGGGTGTGTGGGCCCAGTTGTGCGCGATTCGCCGGAAAGCGAGGCGGGTCGCTGGGGAAGGTGTCGTCCAGACCCTTCCCCAGCGTCCCGGCGAGCAGCGGCTTCGACGACGTGGCTGGCGGGATTCAGGACGTGTCGCGCCCGGGGGCGTTCTGCCGCGGCGTCGGGCCGCTTCTCCGGGACGTCGCGGGATCGGCGGCGGGCATCCTGTAGCCGGATGCGGCCAGCGTCTGGCGGAGGCGCGTCTCGATGCCGCGGAAGTCGGCGCGCGGCGGCGCGTGCAGCAGCGCGGCCTCGACGCGCAGCGCCAGGTCCCGGTATGCGGCGCGGGAGTCGCTGAGGCGCGCGACGGCGAACTTCGCGCTGCGGAGCTGGACGAGGACGCCGGCGTGGCGCTCGCGGTCGCGGCGGCGGGTGGCGCGCTCGGCCTCCAGCGCCTTGCGCAACGCGTCCCGTTCGCGGCGGACGGGCCCGGGTTCGTCGCGCTGCGCGTTCCCGCCGCCGGCTTCGCCGTTGGCGTCGTCGTCCAGTTGCCAGGCGCGCTTGAGCAGGAGGTTGATGAAGACGGCGCAGCGGGTCCAGTGGCTCGGCTCCTCGTTCCATTCGGCGCGCGCGACGCGGTCGAGGGCCTCGGCGACCGGCGGCTTGAGTTCGATGGTGATGCGCTTCACCTGAGGTAGGTTTCCGTTATGTCCGGCCTGAAATGCCCGAGCTCCTGGCTGACGGTTTCCAGCGCGGCGGCGCGGACCAGGATGCGCTGCAGTTCGGACATGCGTTCCTGGGCGTACGCGTGGCGCGCGCCGTGGGCGCCCGCGGTCCAGCCGAGCGCGCGCTTCGAGGCGCCGGAGAAGCTGACGCCCCACGGCGTGCCGCCGGCGAGGTCGTACCGGGAGAGGTAGTGGATGCCGCGGTCGGTGACGCGCGCCGGCTGGTCGCGGCGGCGCTCCTCGAGGCGATCGGACAGGTCATCCGGGAGGCGGACCAGGCGGACGAGGCCGCCCTTCCCGACCACGGTGTAGTCCCGGCCCGGCCTGCCGGCGAACTTCTCCGGACGCGCGGGCCTGCGGTCGGGCGGCTGCTCGGCGGGTCGGGCGATGGTCAGCAGCTCGTGGGACCGCAGTCCGGCGGCATGGGCGATCAGCGTCGAGAGTCCGTTGCGGGCGTTCTGGGACGCGGCCACCATGCGGATCTGTTCCGGCCGGTACGCCCGTCCGCCCGTGCGCCTCGGCCTGAGCGAGCGGACCACGGTCAGGCGCTCGCCCTCGGGGAGTCTCCGGGAGACGTGGACCAGCATCTTCTGCAGCGACTGGCGGTGCATGTCGAGCGCCTTCTGGCCGAGATCGGCGGTGCGGCTCCTCAGATATTCGACAGCCGTCTCCGGCGTGAGGTCGCGCAGTTCGCGGCCGTCGGCGGCGATGCGTCGCGCGACCTGGAGCAGGCAGTCCCGATAGTTGGCGACGGTGCGGACTGATGCCGGGCGGTTCGGGTTGCGGCGCAGCGCGCCGAGGTTGACGAGCCGCCCCATGACGGCGTCGGCCTGCTGTTCCGGCGGCCGGAGGGAGCGGAACTTCGGCACCGGGTCAGCCCGCGCCGTGGCGCCGCAGCCAGCGGGCGACGGTGGAATGGTGGACGCGGACGCGGCGGTCGAGCAGCCAGCGCCGGATCTCGGCGGTGGTGGCGCCCGCGTCGCGCAGGGCGAGGAGCTCGTGCTTGTGGCGGTCCAGGCGCGACCTTCCGTAGCGGGGGCGGCGGCGGGCGCGGGTCTGGGCCCTCAGGCGCGCCGCCTCGGCGGCCGCGTCGAAGGTCTCCAGGTCGTCCGATACGGGCGGGGTTTTCGTCATCGGGCGGGCGGCGGAAGTGGCCGTCCGGCTGCGGTGGAGATCGACGAAAGGCGCATGGGATCATCCATACATCGTGCCGGAGGCAAGCGCAATAACTTTATGTTTATCAAATGCATAAGTGATCTGTTGCGGGAGACTGACTGGTGCTTCCCGCCGCGCTGTGCGCTCCGGTGGCGCGGATCGTGTGTGCTCGCCGCACGGGCAGGGATGGCGCCCTCGGGGCGGTGCTGTGCGGGAACGTTGTCGGCGAGGCGGGATCGTCGAACTAGGCGGAGGCGCGGTCGCCATCCCGACTGTCAGCGTGGGCGCGCGTCGCGGCCCGTCAAGGGTTCGCTGCGCCGACGGTGCCCGTCGCCCTTGACCGCCCGCAACGCGCCGGAGAAGGCGTGTGAGAGGGTCTGGTCGTGGCCGGGGCGCGACGACGGTGGTTCGTGCGCCCGGACCGCGACAGCCGCGCTAGTGGCGGCTCAGCCGCCAGCCATTGTCGTCGAGCGACTTCCGCCAGGTCTGCTCGGACTTCGGCTCGGGGTCCGGCAGGGGCGACCAATATGCTGCGGACGGCTCTGGCTTCCGGCGGCCGTTCCAGGGCGATACGCCGATGTCGAGGTTGCTCGCGCGGCGGGCCTTGTCGGGCTGCGCCGCGAACTCGTCGATGGCGGCGGCGTCGATGGCGTCCTGGCGCTTCTGCGCGCGCTCGACGTCGCGCTCGTCGCGGCACCGCTGGCAGAGGAAGTCGCCTTCGAGCCGCTTGCGGTATGCGCACCTGCGGCAGCCGCCTTCGGCCACCAGCGCGGCACGGCGGCGCTTGCAGGACTTCGCTCTACGAATCCTGCAGGGCTCGCACGACTTCGCGTACTCCCCGTTGGCCTTGAGCGAGGCTGGCCTTTTGCATCTCGGCTGCACGCATCGTGGCGGTTCCTGCCGGACGACCGCGTGCGGAACGAAGCCCGGCGGTAGCTTTCCGCTCCACTGGGCGATGAGGGTGTCGAGGTCCATGTTGGTCTCCTGTTCAGGCTGAGTTGCCGACGCGGGAGTGCGTCGGTGCCTGGACAGGCGGCGCGCGCGCGCAGGCCGGTCACCTCGCGCCAGCGAGGTCGGAGCCCGCGGAGAACCCGCTAGGGTTGACCGGCCGAGCACGTGCGGCACGCTGGCGCACAAGACGGACGACCGGTCGCGGCGATGGCGCAGACAAGCGGACGCCCGCGAACGGGACGGCAGCCCGGCGGACCTGGTGGTGGGTGGGACTCCGGCGCGTGCGGGGCGCGGTCCGTGGAGAACCGGCATGGCTGCTCAGGGACGGCTTTCGTTGACTCCCCGGCGTCCCGCGCCGCACAGTTGGTCGCACGCATCAGCCGCGGAAACCCGCCATGCCGGGTTCGCCGCTGAATACAACAGCCCCTCGCAAAGGGGCGGGGTAGCTCCCCGCTCCGGGCGAACAGGCGGCACGTCAACCACGTTCTGCGTGCTGATGCGTAATGGCCCGGCACCCTTCGGGGGCCGGGGCGAAACGATGTCCGGCGCTGTTCCGCCAAAGCCGCGGCCCGGACGGCGTTTGGCTTTTCGGAGAACGGAGAAGGACGAATGAGGATTCTCGACGACGCGGCCGAAGCCGGCGCGCACGAGTTCGCGGTCGAACTGGAGACCCGCGACGAACCCGACGGCGAGCGGGTGCGTGAGCTGTGGGAGTCCGCCCCGGACGATGTGGCGCATGGCGTTCCCCATGCGCTGGTGCGCTGCGAGGGCGGCAAGGTCCCAACGGCGGACGTGCGCGCGGCCCTCGAGCGGTTCAACGCGATGCCCGAGGACGGCTGGCGCTGGACGGCGGACGCGCTGGCCGCCTACCTGCTGCACGAACTGTGCCGCATCGCGCTGCTCGACTGCCGCGAGCCGTCTTCCAGCGATGCCTGACGATGCGGTCTCGCCGCCCGGAGGGCGGAAGCGCTAGGGATCGTCACCCGCCAGGGCCAAGACCCCGTAGGGGGCTTGGTCGCCGCAGGCGATAGAGCCCGGCCGCCATGGCGGCAGCGCCCATGGAAGCCCGGCGATTGCGGCACGGCCATGGCGTGGTGCAGTCCATCTGCCCTGACAGGAAGGCCGGGAAGGCCACGGCCGGCGCCCGAACGCGAGTGCGGGAACCTCTGGTAACAAGGGCTTCGAGGAGTGGGGCGACGTGCTTGGCGACGAGGTGACGGCGGCGGCGCTGATCGATCAGCTGCTGCACCACTGCCACATCGTCAACATTCGCGGGAACAGCTACCGCATGCGGGAGCACCGGGATTTGCTGCGTACGGCAGGTCCGAACCCGGAAGCCGGGCAGAGTCGGGCTACATGACCGGTGCCGATTCGCGGCGCGTTGCCAGCCGGCCTCCGGTCGCTACGCCGGACGAACATCTACCGGAGATCGCCTTCAAGCCGCCATCCGATCTCTCGAAAAGTGCGCAATTTTCAATAGAAATCGACATCGGAGCGCGGCCGCAAAGTCACCCGCCGCTGCCAACCCACGGCAGGCCAAGCGTAGATCGCCGGCGACTTGGAGATCTTGCTCCTAGAGGACGGATGGGCAGCCAGTGCACGTAGACGTAGGCTCGCTTGATCGATTTGGTTCGACATTAGTTCGGCTCGCCGGACTGTTGGTCGACTGCATGGCCTACCACAAGATAAAGGTCTTTGTCTCGCGTGCGGAGCCATCCATCTTGTAGTGCTTGCACGGGATCGACAATCACGTCGAAAATCTCGGGCGCCGCCTGTGTCTGGCGAACTCTGACGATGACGTAAACTCTCTCTCCTCCATCGTCGTGACACTTTTGCGCAAGCCGCCACTCGTTGAATGTCATGGGGAAAGGTGCCCGTCCATCGCTCGTCGTCGCCTTCACCTCGATGGAACAGAGCGGCGCGTCATTGCGCCCAGTGAGTCGACCACCGTTGTCGCGGTAAACAAAATCGCAGCCGTGAACTATCGGCTCTGAGGTTTGTCCTCTGTATCCTGCCCGGTTCTCTGAAACCCAACAGGAAGCGTCGTAGTCTGGAAACCCAGCGGCCATGAAGTACTCGTGGACAAACCGCTCACCGAGATAACCGATGAGCTCGTCCTCATCTCGACGCTGAGCGTTTCTCCATCCTCCAGCCCCACCGCGTCTCCGAACGCGGGATTCAGGAGCGAGTGGCATACGCTCCCGACAGGCCAATGCGCTTAGGTCGAGGTCTGACTGCACAAACTGACAAAGTTCATGCTCAATCTCGCCATCACCGCCCTCGGCCAAGTCCGCATCAATCTCACTCTGTGTCTTTTCGAACCCGAGAATCTGCTTCTTGGGCTGAGTTGGAGTGCCGGGACCACCGCCTCGGGGCTTGCCCAACTCCGGGAAATCCTTCCAGAGTTCGTGTCGGGGGCGAGGTGCTGCAAACGCGCGTTGCTGCCCTAGCGTTCTCGTGGTTTGTGGTGCCTTCGAAGCGATCGCTCTCCTCAGAACTCGGAGTGCGGCGAAGGCATTCGCCCACCATCCTTTGGTGTGTCGGAGCACCAAAGCGTCGTGCTGAAGCTCCGCGATGTCGACCGTCTCTCCAAACTCTGGCGCGAGTGCATTTGCGACGATGAGCACCGACTCAACAGCCTCACCGGCTATTCTGACCCTTTCGGACTCTTGGTGGTCCACGACATGGTTGAGTTCCCGTGTCGGTACGCCGCTCAGCCTTAGGTGTTGTACGGATTGGGGCGCACGGTCCGCTTGTCGGCTCAGTGCTCCGGCCAGTCGCGCCATCGCTGGTTGAGCCACTTCTCCGACCACGGTCGCCGCTCGGCGAAGGGCCTCGACAAGGACCGTTCCGTCCTTTGCACGGGTCTGTGCAAGGTCCACCTCGCAATCCAGGGATTGGATCTCATCGACGGATCGCTTGACTGCGTGACCTTCCAGACGAACGTATCGTGATGCGGCAACAGCCACAGCCCCCGCTACCCATCGGGCTGCGTGCTCGAATTCACGTACTGTTTGGCGAAATCGCACCCGTTCGAGTCCAAGCAGTTCCCTCGCTTCCTGCCACTCAGCGGTAGTAACACCGAGAACTTCCGCAAGCTCCGCCTCTCCCTCGTCGTCTGTTACGAGCTGAGCTTCGTTAATCCGTGCACGTGCATCGGCATCGTCTACGCCGAAGAAACGCGCTACGCCAGCCAAAGGCTCACTACTGTCGTCCCACTCAGTCTCGAATTCCAACGCTGTTCCAAGTGGATGCTCGCGTCGCCATAGCGCGAATGCGACGATGCGGAGGCGCGATCGGCCTCGTTCGATTGACGCACCGATGGCCGTTTGAACCTCGTCCCATTCAGCATCGCCAATCCCCCGCTCTCTTAGGAATTCTGCTTGTCGAGCGGTCGACACGACCCCTGCAAACGCCTCGAACGCGTCGCGATGCCCCGGTCCAATGACACGCCAAGACTGCCTAACCAAGTCCACGCCCCTGCGACGAGCATCATCTGTATGCACGCCGTCTGAAGCGAAATAAAGGGTCGGACCGGTCGTCGCACGGGGATCGAACAACGCTTGGTGAGCGGTTGTGCTAGCAGAGAACCTACCAAATACCACTCTGCAGTTCCGCATGTGCGTCCAGTGATCGCTGAATGCCTGTTTTGCGGGGTCCATGGGATGCTCCGATCTGCCGTAGGCAATCAGGGCCGCGAATTGCAACGCTATGTCATCCGGATTCGCTCCCAGCGATTGCTCAATCAGTTCAAGCAGTTGCCCCCCGATGATCGCGACATCTTCAGAAAAACCCAATTCGATGGGTTCCTGGCTCACGCGGCGCATGCAATCAGGCCCAAGCAAGAGTTGCAGACGGTCAAAGAGTGCTTTAAACCCACTCTTGGCACTAAGCGGGAGTGCGTAGCCGCTGGCGAAAGCGGCGACGTGTGGCGACCTCTGCGGGTCATCGTTTAGAAAGACCCGATGCCCGCCCTTCAGGTCAACACTTTCGCATCTATCTCCCCTCATCAAGGGTACTGGGCGTTCCAGGAGACACGAAAGATCCGGACGGGAGTCGTCGCCTCCGTGGTGTTCGCACCGATTCTGCAGCCATTCATAGAGAGTCTGGACTAGCATTTTCGTCGCTTGGTCGGTGGACCCCTCCGTCGAGAGCCGCTCAGCAACTTGATGGAGTTCTTGGGCAATCCTCTTAACGGGAGCACCGTCAGGCGAGTGCACTCCCAACGCTGCAGTAAGGGTGTGTGAACGGTTGAACGTCTCTGGAATCCAAACGAGGAATCTCTCGTCGACAAATCTCCGGCGTCGTTGGTCGCTTTGGAGAATCCAAACTGTATCGGTCGGTCTCGGGCCGTCGCTCGAGGGTACTACGGTCCAGTGTTCTTTCCTTATGGCCCATATCCACAGCGATGGGAATGTGCGTGAATCGGCATGGTTCTGGCGTTCAACGTTCGTGGTGAGAAATTGCTCGTACTTCTCTGGCCACCTTAGGACCATCTCCATCACTGCTTCACGAGTATCCGGATGTTCAAGTCCATCGATCCACGACAGTGGACGTGCAAAGAAGATCTGCCCACTAGAGGTTTGTGCGGGTCTCTGGCAAAGGCTGTTCAGGTAGTCCTGCCACAACTCCTCTGCTGCGTCGAACGGGCAACGTGGCGCATGCTCCAACGAGAGGGAGTCGTAAGACAAACTCCGGAAATAGCCCCTCGTGGGACTATCAAGCAGAACTCGCGGATGGGCATGGACACCAATCTCCTCCATATATCGCCGCCATCCATCGCGGTCTCGCGTCTCGTCGTCTGGTTGGGCAATAGAGCTTACCCAGCTGTCGAATTCATCCCAAGGCGGCAGTCGAGCGCCAATTCGATGGCCGAAGGCACGTTCGAGCAAGCGCTCGTGGTCGGCATCATTCACCCAACCTGCTCCCAAGTAGATCGTCTCCGCCGACTGCCATACCCAAGCGTCCTGACCATTCGTAGTAGGAGCAAGCAGCTGATCATGGTGCACTCGCGACCTTTCTTGCGTTGTCATGCGATCTAACCACTCACCGATACAGGTCAACAGCTTGATACAGAGAGTGTCTTGCGGATCCTGTTGCACGCGCTCCCTTAAGGCGGGAACGAGCACATCGTTAATGAGTTCAGGCCGGCGTGGACGACGAACGAGACCCGCGGTGCCATCAGGACTGAGCTTCCGTGCAAGCTCGGTAAGGTCACGGCGCCCATCGGCGACTCGGACATGGACACATTCTTCATCGAGAAGCCGGAGCGATGAGGCGAGGGTCTGGTCAAGATCATCGATGATCTCTTCGTCTTCGTTGTCCTCGCTGGTCGGGTCTTCCTGGATTGACAGACCGTGAGGTCGGAGGAAGACGCGGTCGTCCGGACAAGCGAGCTTGCCGCCAACTACCGGAAGGACAGCTTGACTTCCCAAGCTGTCGGTCTGAAATCGCGTAGTGAGCCAATCAAAAAAGGGCTCCCACCACTCCGGACCTTCATCGCGCGAGAGCTGGCATCCTGCCTCGATTAAGGATTTGCCATTCTCGGGTCGGTCAACATAAGCCTCGATCGGTACGGTGCAGCACGTGTTGCCGGCGAGGGAGTCGATAATGTCCCGGCCTGCTTGCATTAGCCACGGGTCCGGCAGGCGGAATCCGAAGGCCTCGAGGCCCGGAACGCGACCGAAGAGAGCTTCGAAGCACGGGCCATCGACATTCTCTGGCAATTGAAGATTTTCGGCAGCGAGGAACTCCCTTCCCGATCGCGCCAAAACAATGTCTGCTAACGAAAGCGTTTTCTCGGATGCGAAATGGGCTGTGAGCGCGCCCGGCTCGGAAGCAAACCAGAACAGAATTCCTCGCTTGTCACCGACTCGACCTACCATCTTCACGTACTCGATAGTCTGCCAGAACAAGCGGACGCACTCCTCGAAGATTAGGCTGTTGTACGGTTGACTGTCGGGTCTCATATCGATATCGGTTCGGGCAACGTTGCCGTGAAACGGGCCATCCAGCCATGCGGGAGTTCCTGTCGCCACTCGGGTCGGAAGTCCAATGCCCATTCTTCCGGCGACCGGAAATCTCTCTGGCGAGGTAACGCCCGAGGAGCAGCGAGGTAAGGCGACGGAGGCATATGCGGTTCGAATCTCGCGTAGGCCGATTGGTAGACGGGCCACGGCGCTTTCGATGAGAGCCGTTTCTTCGTCTCGAGAGTTGGCGTCGTCTCCATCGCGACCGAATTGTCTGCGTATTCGCCACCAAGCCGCGACGTTGCGGGACATTCGGCCGGTACTGACGACGAGCGCACTGGTGGTGCGAATCGGCGCAATGGTCGCACCGTTGGTAAGCCGGTACGGTTCTTGGTCCTGGCGACGCGACACGAGCCATGAGCATTCGCGGACCCGGTCGTATATGCGGAGGCGGTTGATGCCTCGGAGAAAAAGTAAGGCGGAGCCAGAGATTTCGTCTGGCGACACTAGTTCGTCGAGCGCACTTTCGACGACGCTCGATGTATTTGCATCCCCAATCAGCGGAAGGACGACGAGCGTGGTCATGCGGTCAAGCAACCGTCTCGGGATCGAAAGTGGATCACGGTGCGCGTCAAACTCGGCGTCACCAAGGGCATCGGGAAACTTGAAAGGGGCTGCACGCTTTAAGCGGTCAAGTAGTCCCGGCCAAATGTCATTCGTCCCAAGTTGTGATCGAAGGCGAGTTCGGAGATCGGGCTCTTTCCTTAAGGCCTCATCAGCGGCGGTTTCCAGACGTTGCCGAAGTACGCCATCCCGGAACAGGTTGTGATCGATGCGAAACGCCACTCTGCCACGCGCAGCTAGCGTTGTACCCCTCTGGGCAGTAAAGATCTCCGGGGTGCCGCTGACCTGAAACACGGCCTTGAAACCAACACCCTTGTTGCCAATGGACTCCTCAGCTCTCTTGGGGCTTATGCCGGCGGACGTAATCGAGCGGATGCCGGCATCGTCGAATGGCAAGCCTTGGTTCAGGACGTAAACGTGTGTTTCCGTACGGACGACAACGGCGAGGCCGTTGGAGATGCCGGCCTTTGTCGTTTGGTCTTCGGCGTTCTGCAGTAGCTCAACCAAGAACCGGCCGTGGTAGTCAGCACCGATGTGCTCGGCGAGGTTTGCCACCTCCTCATAGTCGGTTTCGCCGGTGGCGATCTGCTCAAGGATCGATTTGAGCCGGTGTTGCCACAGTTCTGCGAAGTTCATGGCCTGCCTCGATGTCCTGACATGTAGGCTCGTGCGGTGGAATGCATGCCCGACACCGTTGGCAGTCTCGCACATTTCGGTCTGGCCAATCAGTCTGTCGAGCCGAGCTAGTAGCAAGTGATGTTGGCAGGCGACCTGGTACGACGGAACTAGGCGGTCTGCTCGGTAACTGGAGTCGCTGGCGATGCGTGCGCACCGGTTCTTCGGGCGGCGCGGCGTCTGAATCCGGAGTTCCTCGGCCAACTGGGACTGGCCTGCGTGACGGATCGGGCAGGAGTGGTGTCACGCGACAGAACCGGACTGTGGCCCATGTGCCGTAACTCAGGTGCTTGTGCCACCGGCGGCGCGGGCAATGCGGGAACTTTGTTCACGGCAGGATTCGGTGCGCCGGGGCGTATTGTGACCACCCGTCTTGCGCCTACGACGGGCCGCTGTCAGGCTAGCCTCCGCCCGCGCCGCCACCACGGGAGGTGACAGAAAAGTATGCGAAAGGAATATGGCCTGAAGGGGACGGTCCGCGGCAAGGCGGTCGAACATCCCAACAAGACCCGAATCACGATTCTCCTCGACAGCGACATAGTCGCCGCATTCCGCGCCCGCGCCGAGAACACCGGGCGCGGCTACCAGACCGCCATCAATTAGGCGCTCCGCGAGCATCTGGCGAACGAACCGGAGGCGACGCTTCGGGAGGTTGATGGGCCGGGAGTTCCGGAAACAGCGACGCCATCCCTAGGCGGTCAGGGCGGCGAATACGTGGTCTGCGTCGACAACGCCGACCATCCCGCCTCCCTCGAGCTTCACAAGATCTACTGTTCGCTCCCGGACGACGAAGCCGCGGCGTCGGGGGGTATCCGGGTCGTTGACGAGAGCGGCGATGACTACGTCTTCGCGACGGGAGCCTTCGTTCCGATCCAGTTGCCGGAGCGGGTCCGTGCTTCGCTGCGGGGAGACGCTTCGTCGTCGTGACGCTGGCAGACCCTGTCCGCGCGGAGTTTCAGTTCCCTCAGGCCCATTGATGCGGCAGACATGCGCCTCAGGGTGCGAGATAATGCCGAACGCAAGCAGCAGGGTGCTGGGCCGTCACGGGCAGGGGCAGTGGGGCTGTACGCAGCGTTCGGCGATGCCAACACCCGATGCCAGTCCCAATCAATGGTGGGCAAAAGCGTTGGGAAAAGACCAACGCTTTAGAGGATAAGCCTTTACATAACAGATAGTTACGAGGCTGTTTCGATTCCACCCCTGGCCACCACTTTGGGTCATCGGCGAGCTTCTGAACGTCGTCAGGCGAAGAAACCCCGAGCAGGGCGTCGTGGGCCTCTCGGCGACCACAGCGCATCGATTTGCGGCGTGCGAAGGTTCCTCATCGTCGAGAAGGCCGCCGGCGTCAGCCGAGCAGTCCTCCTCGACCGGCGATTGATCAGGCGACGGCGCGCCGACGTGCCTTGGCCAGGTCGTGACTCGCCTGCATCCGCATCCAGTGCTCCGCGTCGGACCAGCCGAGGGACTCGAGCCTGAGAGCCGTGGCAGCGGTGATGCCGGCGTGGCCATGGAGGATGCGCGACAGGAAGGCACGGGTTACGCCCAGGCGTTCGGCCGCGTGGGTGACCGTCCAGCCTTCGGCCTCGATGGCGCTCGCGACGATGCGACCGGGGTGGGCGGGGTTTTTCATCGTTCTCATGGAAGGCCTTCAAGGCCTTGTGTCGGATATTCATGGGCCTTCGTGGCGTGTACTCTCAGTATACACGGGAGCTCGGGCCGTCCCCTGTCTCGGTTGCACGGCTTGCACGGCAGACATGCGCCTCAGCGTGCGAGATAATGGCGACACTAGGTAGCGGGGCCTCGAGGGGAAGCGTCTTGAAACGACTGTACGCACTGGCAGGCATGCTGCTCGCCGCGGCCTGGGTCGGGGCCGCGGCGCTCCCGGCGGGCACCGACGACGAGATCCGCGCGCGCATCGCCCCCGTCGGCACGTCCTGCATGGAGACCGACGAGATGTGCGGCGACGTTGCCGCGCCCGCTCCGCCCCCGGAGCCGGCCGTGGCCGAAGCCGCGGTGCCGCTGACGGGAGAGCAGATCTACGACCGCTTCTGCTTCGCCTGCCACGCCACCGGCGTCGGCAACGCGCCCCTGCTGCACGACGCCGAGCAATGGGCGCCCCGAGTCGCCAAGGGCATGGATTCCATGCTGCAGACGAGCATGACCGGGTTGGGCGCGATGCCGCCGAAGGGCACGTGCATGGCGTGTTCCGAGGAGGAGATGGTCGCGGCCATCGAGTACCTCATCGGCAGCTGAGCCGCTCACCTGCCGCTCAGCCGACACGATAGGCGAGCGCCTCCGCGACGTGGGACCCGTCGATCGATCGCGCGCCGGCGAGGTCCGCGATCGTCCGCGCCACCTTCTGCACGCGATGTATGGCGCGCGCGGATAGGCCGTAGCGCCGTACCGCGAGCTTCAGGAGCTTCCGTCCACCGGCGTCGAGCGCGCAGTGGCGCTCGACCTCCCGCGCGTCCAGGTCCCGGTTGTACTTTCCCCGGCCGTCCAGTTGCGCGCCTCGCGTGGCCTCGACCCGGCGTCGGAGGTCCGCCTCGTCGAACGCTGGCGCACGCTCCCACAGCTCGTCCTCGTCGACGGGACCCACTTCCACGTTGAGGTCGATGCGGTCGAGCAACGGACCGGACAGCCGGCTCCGGTAGCGCTGGACCTGCTGGGGCGTACAGCGGCAGCGCGTCTCGTCGCACACCAGTCCGGCGGGACAGGGGTTCATCGCCGCAACCAACTGGAACCCGGCCGGGAAGCGGCACCGCTCCCGGACCCTCGAGACGACCACCTCCGAGGACTCCAACGGTTCCCGCAGCGACTCGAGCGCGTCACGCCGGAACTCGGGGAACTCGTCCAGGAACAGCACGCCCCGGTGCGCCAGCGAGACCTCGCCGGGCAGTATGGGCGTACCGCCGCCGATCAGGGCGGCCGCGGATGCCGTGTGGTGCGGATTCCGGAAGGGACGCAGCTCCGGGTCCCGGCGGTCGCGCCCGGCCGCCGAGTAGATATTCGCCACCTCCACGGCCTCCACCGGCGCGAGTGGAGGCAGCAGTCCGGTCAGCCGCTGTGCAAGCATCGTCTTGCCCGTTCCCGGCGGCCCGCGCAGCAGCAGGTGGTGGCCGCCGGCCGCGGCCACGGTCAACGCGCGCTTGGCGGCCAACTGGCCCTTGACGTCCCGCAGGGACGGAACGCCGGCGGCCGGACCCGTCCGGGGGCGCGGTGGAAGGGGCCGCGCGGCGGGTTCCCTGGCACGAGCGAGCTGCACGGCCTCGGCCAGCGTGCGCACCGGATACAGCCTGGGAGCCCGCGCTGCAGGACGGCGCGGGCCGGTAGCCTGCGCGATGGGACCCAGCTCCCGCGCGTTCCCCATCGGAAACACCAGTCCGCGGCCGGCCGCGTCCGCCGCCATCGCCGCACCGAAGCAGCCACGCACGCCGCGCACCTCTCCGTACAGGGACAGCTCGCCGATGAACTCCAGGTCTTCCAGGTGTCGCGCCGGGATCTGCCGGGTCGCGGCCAGGATGCTCATGGCGATGGCGAGGTCGAAGCGGCTGCCGTGCTTGGCGAGGTCCGCCGGCGCCAGGTTCACGACGAGCTGGCCGCTCGGAAACTCGAGTTCCATCGTCTTGATCGCGCTCTTGACCCGATCCCGGGCTTCCCGCACGGCGGTCTGCGCCATGCCGACCACCGAGAAACCCGACGTGCCGCCCGGCCGGTGCGCCTCGATGGTCACTTCCGGCGCCTCGACCCCGCTCTGGGCGCGGCTGTGTACGCGCAGCCAGGGCTGCGGCGGCGGTTGCGCCGCACGTTCCTCCGGGATTTCCCCCGGCTCGCCCCCCGGCTCGCCCTCGGGCCCGCCCCCACCCGGCGCCGTCCCGGGTTCCGTGTGCACGTCAGCCATCCATCGAGTGTCGCAGCCGTCGACCGGCGGCGCGATGGCAGGTTTCCCCCAAACGCGTACGCCATCGTCCCGACTCCGGGGGAGCAATCGCCGCCAACGCGGGACAGTCTGCTAGTGTGGAGCGCGCCGATGACCCGGATTGGGTGATGCCCGCCTCGATAGGCGAACTGAACGAACGATCGCTCCATCGGGCGCTGAAGCGGCGCTACGCCGCTCGGGGCGGTGCCGCCGAGGTCGCCGTCGGAAGCTACGTGGCCGACGTGGTGCTGGGCGACCGCATCGTCGAGATACAGACCGGCTCCTTCTCCGCGCTCCGGCACAAGCTGCCGCGGCTGCTCGCCGAACATCCCGTGACGCTGGTGCATCCCATCGCTCGGGACCGCTTCATCGTCCGGATCGAGCACGCGCCCGAGGACGGTGCGGAGCCGGTCCTCCTCGCCCCGCGGCGCAGGTCACCCAAGCACGGCTCGCCATTCGACGTGTTCCACGCGCTCACCGGCACCCCGACGCTGCTCGACCATCCCAACCTGACGCTCGACATCGTGATGGTGATCGACGAGGACCTCCGCGTGCCGTACCAGGGAAAGCGCCGGCGAAGGCGGCGGGACTGGATCAGCGTCGACCGGCGCCTGCTGGAGGTCGTGGAGACGCACACCATCGGGGGGATGGCGGATCTCTTCGCCATGGTCGACCCCGAACTCCCGGAGGCGTTCACGTCGCGGAATCTCTCCGAGGCCATGGGCTCGTCGCGCCGGCTGGGCCAGCGCGCGGCCTTCTGTTTCCGCGAGGCCGGGGTCAGCGAGATCTGCGGAAAACAGGACCGGTTCGTGCTCTATCGACGGACCGGCGATCCCGCTGCCATTCCAACCCCGGCCGGGCCGGGCCGGTAGGAAATCCGGGCCAATTGAGTGACAATCGCCGGGCATGCTTTAGGCCCGGGCTGAAGGAGAATCCACGGTGAAACTGATTACGGCGATCATCAAGCCATTCAAACTCGACGACGTGCGCGAGGCGCTCTCCGAGATCGGCGTGTCCGGGATGACGGTAACGGAAGTCAAGGGATTCGGGCGCCAGAAGGGCCACACCGAACTCTACCGGGGGGCGGAGTACGCCGTGGACTTCCTGCCCAAGGTCAAGATCGAAATCGCCGTCGACGACGGCATGCTCGACGAGTGCATCGAAGCGATCGGCAAGGCCGCCAACACCGGGAAAGTCGGAGACGGCAAGGTCTTCGTCGCAAGCCTCGACGAGATCGTGCGCATCCGCACCGGCGAAACCGGAGCCGACGCCCTCTAAACGTCCGCCTTCGCGACCGCCGGTCGCCAATCCGTAGGGGCCGCCCTCGTGGCGGCCCGTTCCGAAATCGGGCACATCCCAACTCCCGCCCACCGCAAGCGCTCACGGGGCGCACCAACTTAGGGCACACAGTGCCCGGCAATCGGGCAATCGCCCGAGCCGGCCGGACACGCAACCCACTGTTGTCCCTTCCACGTCTGTAACCGAACCGCAACGGAGCGGCCTGCTCCGCAGGTGGCACGGTATATGCAGCATGCAAGGCGCTTGGGGGACCGGCGCAACTTCGCGGGGAGCAGACGAACGGCGAGGCGGCGCCCGCATCGTCCACAGGCAGTCGATTTCAGAAACGGGATAGAGAGAGGTTTAGGACGCAAATGCGCAAGACAATACTGGCCCTGCTTTCAGGTTGCCTGGCTCTCGGTGCGACGGCCGCCGAGATTTCGGGCAACGTCTCGATCGCCACGGACTACTCGTTCCGCGGCTGGTCGCAGACGACCCGCGATCCGGCGATCCAGGGCGGCTTCGACGTCGCCGCGGAATCCGGCTTCTACGTCGGGACGTGGATGTCCAACGTCAATTTCGGCGACGACACCAGCACGGAACTCGACCTCTACGTCGGCTACGGCGGCGAGTTCGGGGACAGCGGCGTCTCCTATGACCTGAGCTACATCCGCTTCGAGTACATCAGCGAGGGGGACGCCCTCGACTACAACGAAGTCGCCGCTTCCATCGGCGTCGACGCCTTCACGTTCGGGATCAACTACTCCAACGCGTATCTCGGCGATGGCGGACCCACCTTCTTCTATCCGTACGCCGGCTATAGCTGGTCCGTCACCGAGAACGCGGCCGTCGACTTCCACGTCGGCTTCAGCAACGCCGACGAGATCGCCGGCGACGACGACATGTACATCGACTTTGGCGTGACGCTGACGTTCCCGGTCGCGGGCGCGGACATCGGTGTGGGCATCGTGGGCACGGACCTCGACGAAGACGTCTGCGCCGCCGACTGCGAAGCGCGCGTCATCCTGTCGATCTCGAAGAGCCTGTAGACCGGAACTCAACCGTCCGCCGCCGGCGGCCGCGCGCGGAAGACCGCCCGCGGCCGTGCCCGGCGCGGACTCCGACTCAAGAGGAGCGTCAACCATGAAACTCATCACGGCAATCATCAAGCCGTTCAAGCTCGACGACGTCCGGGAGGCCCTCTCGGAAGTCGGCGTGGCCGGAATGACGGTGACCGAAGTCAAGGGCTTCGGGCGCCAGAAGGGCCACACGGAACTGTACCGCGGGGCGGAGTACGTCGTGGACTTCCTCCCGAAGGTGAAGATCGAGGTGGCCGTCGGTGACGACATGCTCGATCAGTGCCTCGAAGCCATCGGCCAGTCCGCCAACACGGGGAAGGTGGGTGACGGGAAGGTCTTCGTCACGCCCCTCGGGGAAGTCGTTCGCATCAGAACCGGTGAGACCGGGTCCGACGCCATCTAGGCGGGACCTCGAGCCCCGGGGCTACGCGAGGGCTTGCGACCCCTCGCAGGAATACACAGGAGAGTCACAGTGGAAGACCTGATCCAAACCAACTACGCCATCGACACGTTCTACTTCCTGGTCATGGGTGTCCTCGTCATGTTCATGGCGTGCGGCTTCTCCATGCTCGAAGCCGGCATGGTGCGCGCCAAGAACACCGCGGAGATCCTCACCAAGAACGTCTCGCTCTACTCCGTCGCCTGCATCATGTACCTGCTCATCGGCTACCACATCATGTACGTGGGCGGGACCGAGGCGGGCGGTATCTTCCCGAGCTTCGGCTTCCTGCTGCAGCCCGAGAACACCGCGGAGGCGGTCGTCGCGAGCGGCGGCGACACGTACTACTCCAACCGCTCGGACTACTTCTTCCAGGTCGTGTTCGTGGCGACGGCCATGTCCATCGTGTCCGGGGCCGTCGCGGAGCGGATGAAGCTCTGGGCGTTCCTCGCCTTCGCCGTCGTGATGACCGCGATCATCTACCCGGTGCAGGGCATGTGGACCTGGGGCGGCGGGTGGCTCTCGGAAGCCGGGTACTCCGACTTCGCCGGTTCCGGGATCGTGCACATGTGCGGCGCCGCCGCCGCGCTCGCCGGGGTCCTGCTCCTCGGCCCGCGTGCGGGCAAGTACGCCTCCGACGGCCGCGTGAACGCCATACCGGGCTGCAACATGCCCCTCGCGACCCTCGGGATGTTCGTCCTGTGGTTCGGGTGGTTCGGCTTCAACGGCGGTTCCGAACTCAAGCTCTCGAACGTCGACGAGGCGAACGCGGTCGCGCAGGTGTTCGTCAACACCAACATCGCGGCCTGCGGCGGCCTGGTCGCCGCGCTCATCCTGGCGCGCATCTGGTTCGGCAAGGCGGATCTCACGATGGCCCTGAACGGCGCCCTGGCGGGGCTCGTGGCCATCACGGCCGACCCGCTGTCCGGGAGCGCCTTCTGGTCGATGATCGTCGGCGCCATCGGCGGACTGATCGTCGTTGCCTCGATCGTGCTACTCGACCGGCTGCGGATCGACGACCCGGTCGGCGCCATCAGCGTGCACGGCACGTGCGGCATCTGGGGCATCATCGCGGTCGTCTTCAGCAACGACGACGCCACCATCGGCGGACAGTTGCTCGGCATCGTCGGCATCTTCGGCTGGGTGTTCATTGCGAGCCTCATCGTATGGGCCATCCTCAAGTACGCGATGGGAATCCGCATCTCCGAAGAAGACGAGGAACGCGGCGCCGACGTCTCCGAGACGGGCATCGAGGCCTATCCGGAGTTCTCGCAGGGTTAAGCGACCGGCCGGTCGTACCGGCACGGGTTTCCCCCTGGACGGGGCGCTTCGGCGCCCCTTTTTTTTGCCCACCCGGCGTCCGGGACGCCCCGGGCGCACCGTCCCGTAGAATGGTGCCCATGCACGCACCGCCACACCCCGCCCCGTTGGAGACGCTCCGGTTCGACAACCGGTTCGTCGCCGAACTCCCCGCCGACCCCGAAACCGCGAACTTCCGCCGCCAGGTATCTGGCGCGTGCTACTCGCGCGTCATGCCCCAGGTAGCCCCGGCGCCGAAGCTCGTCGCATGGTCGCGCGAGGCGGCGGCCCTCGTCGACCTGCCGGCCGAGCCGGCGGACGCGGACGGGTACGCCGAGGTCCTCGCCGGCAACCGGGTGCTCGATGGCATGGAACCCATAGCCACCTGTTATGGCGGCCACCAGTTCGGGAACTGGGCGGGACAGCTCGGCGACGGGCGGGCCATCAACCTCGGCGAGGTCGTCAACGGCCGCGGCGAGCGCTGGACGCTGCAGCTCAAGGGCGCGGGTCCGACCCCGTATTCCCGCACCGCCGACGGCCTGGCCGTGCTGCGTTCGTCCCTGCGCGAGTTCCTGTGCAGCGAGGCGATGTTCCATCTCGGCGTCCCGACCACGCGCGCGCTGTCGCTGGTGCTGACCGGCGAGCAGGTGGTCCGGGACATCCTCTACGACGGCCATCCGGCGCCGGAGCCGGGGGCCGTCGTGTGCCGTGTCGCGCCTTCCTTCACCCGCTTCGGGCACTTCGAGCTCCTCGCGGCCCGCCGCGACACCGAACTCCTGCGCCGGTTGCTCGACTTCACGATCGCGACCGACTTCCCCGAACTCGCCGACGACAACGCGCCCAAGGACCGGTACGCACGCTGGTTCGCCGACGTGTCGGCGCGGACGGTGGACATGATCGTGCACTGGATGCGCGTCGGCTTCGTGCACGGCGTGATGAACACGGACAACATGAGCGTGCTCGGCCTCACCATCGACTACGGGCCGTACGGCTGGCTCGAGGGCTACGACCCGGACTGGACGCCCAACACCACCGATGCGGCCACGCGGCGGTACCGCTACGGCCAGCAACCGGCGATCGCGCAGTGGAACCTGCTGCGGCTCGCGCACGCCATCCTGCCCCTCGTCGGGGACGCCGAGCCCCTCGAGGCCGTGCTCACGGATTTCGCGCGACGGTATGCCGACGAGTCGGCGGCGATGACCGCGCGGAAACTGGGGCTTGAGCGCTGCGAACAGGAACGCGACGAGCGCCTCTTCGGAGAGCTGTTTGCGATCTTCGCCAAGGCCGAGACGGACATGACCCTGTTCTTCCGCAACCTCGCCCGCGTCGACCTGGACGCGGTGAGCGTCGAGCCGCTGCGCGAGGCGTGGTACGACCCCGGGGCCCTCACGCCGGCCCTGCGCGAGCGGTGCGAGGCCTGGCTCGAAGCGTACGCCGGCCGCGTTCGCCAGGACGGCACGCCGGACGACGCGAGGGTCGCGCGCATGAACGCGAACAATCCCCGTTTCGTGTTGCGCAACTACCTCGCCCAACAGGCGATAGACCAGGCCGAGGCGGGCGACTTCGACATGATCCACGAACTCCTGGACGTGCTGCGCCGGCCGTACGACGAGCAGCCCGGCAAGGAGGCCTTCGCCGGGAAGCGCCCGGAGTGGGCGCGGCACCGGGCCGGCTGCTCGATGCTCTCCTGCAGTTCCTGAACATGCGATACATCAGTACCCGCGGCGCCACCCCGCCGCTGTCCTTCCAGGACGCCGTCCTGACCGGGCTGGCCCCGGACGGCGGGCTGCTCCTGCCCGAAGCGCTGCCGTCCTTCGCCGATCGGCTGAACGACTGGCGCGCACTGCCGTTCCCGGAACTGGCCGTCGAGGTGTTCGCGCGGTTCGCCGACGACATCCCGCGGGCACGCATCGAGGAGATCGTCCGCAGCGCCTATGCGACCTTCCGCCACCCGGAAGTCGTGCCGCTGGTCGACCTCGGGCGCCTCCAGGTCATGGAGCTCTTCCACGGGCCGACACTGGCCTTCAAGGACGTGGCGCTGCAGGTCCTCGGACGCCTGTTCGAGCACATCGTGACCGCGCGCGGAACGCGGCTCAACGTGCTCTGCGCGACCAGCGGCGACACCGGCAGCGCCGCCATCGCCGGCATCCGGGGCCGCGCCGGCATGGGCGTGTTCGTGCTGTACCCGGAGGGCCGCACCAGCGCGCTGCAGGAACTGCAGATGACCACCGTGCCGGACGAGAACGTCCACTGCATCGCCATCGACGGGACCTTCGACGACTGCCAGCGCATCGTGAAGGCGATCTTCAACGACCTCGACTTCAAGGCGAAGCACGGCCTCGGCGCCGCCAACTCCGTGAACTGGGCCCGCGTCCTCGCCCAGACGGCCTACTACCTGCACGGCGCCCTGCGCTTCGACGAACCTGTCTCGTTCAGCGTCCCCACGGGGAACTTCGGCAACATCCTGGCCGGCTACCTCGCCCGCGCGATGGGCGCGCCGATCGACCGGCTCGTGCTCGGCACCAACGACAACGACATCCTCGCGCGGTTCTTCCAGACCGGCGTCTACAGCGTCGGCGAGACCCGCCGGACGATCAGCCCGTCGATGGACATCCAGGTCGCGAGCAACTTCGAGCGCTTCGTCTACTACCGGCTCGGCTGCGACCCGGCCGCGCTCCAGGCGTTCATGACGACGTTCGCCGCCGAGGGCGTGGCCCGCATCGACGGGGGCGTGCCGGAAGACGAGGGGATTCTCGCGACCGCCGTCGACGAGCCGGCGACGATGGCCGCGATGTCGGAGCTGTACGCCCGTAGCGGATACGTGGTGGACCCCCATACGGCCGTCGGCGTCGCGGCGGCGTCGCGGTTCCCGGAGTACCAGCCGATGATCTGCCTGGCCGCCGCGCACCCGGCCAAGTTCCCCGAGTCGGTGGACCGGGCCGTGGGCGAGGCGGTCGCCCGGCACGCGCTGTTGGACGGGCTCGCCGGGAAGCCGCAGCGGAAAACCCTGCTGCCCCCGGATCTCGAGACCGTGCAGGCGTTCATCGCGCCGCGGGCCGGAGAAGCGTAGCCCGCGCCCGCTCCGTCACGCCCCGGCCAGCTCCGCGATGGTCCCGGGCAGTTGATCGAGCCGGCCCACCTCGGCGCTCGCGCCGACGGCCGTCCCGTCCCCCGAACCGCCGAAGTTCACCCAGATCGTGTGCATCCCGACGTCGCGGGCGCCCTGGATGTCGTCCACCGGCTGGTCGCCGATGTGCACGGTGGCCGAAGCCGGTACCCGAGCCCGGGCCAGCGCGGCCTCGAACATCGCGGGGTCCGGCTTGCTCGCGCCCACGTCCGCGGCCGTGAACCCGAACGAGAAGTACCGGTCGAGCCCCAGGCGCGCGAAGTCCGCGTTGCCGTTCGTCAGCGCCCCCAGCGTGTACCGCTCCGCCAAGACGGCGAGGGTCGCCAGCGCGCCCTCGTAGTACGCGATCTCGTGCCGCAGGCGCAGGAACTCGTCGAACGCTCCCGTCGCCAGCCGGTCCGCCTCGGCCCCCGGGCGGCCGCAGAGCATGACCGCCTCGCGCAGCACGGCGAGCCGCATCCGCGACACGTCATGGGCGATGTCGGGTTGCTTCTCGACCACTTCCGCGCGCAACGCCCACAGCGATGCCGTGTCGAACCTCTCCCCGAACTCGGGGACCCGTCGCGTCATCCACTCGCGGCTCGCCAGCTCCGCCCGGCGGATGACGTTGTCCGTCTCCCAGAGCGTGTTGTCGAGATCGAAGGTGACGAGTTCGATCATCGTTCCCGGTCCCGGGCCTTGGCGCGCGGGTGTGCGGCGTCGTAGACCTTCGCCAGGTGCTGGAAGTCGAGGTGCGTGTAGATCTGGGTCGTCGCGATGTCGGCATGACCGAGCAGTTCCTGCACGGCGCGCAGGTCGCCGCTCGACTCGAGCAGGTGGCTCGCGAAGCTGTGCCGCAGCATGTGCGGGTGCAGGGCGTCGGTGCCGAGTTCGGTCGCGGAGAGTTTCTTGAGCCGCAACTGCACCGTGCGCGGGCTGATGCGGTGCTCGCCGCGCCCCGTGAAGAGCGGCGCCGACGGTACCGCGCCCGGCCGCGTCGCGAGCCACGCCCGGATGGCCTCGATGGCGGGTTCGCCGAGCGGCACGATCCGGGTCCTGTTCCCCTTGCCCGTCACCGTCGCGAAACCGTTCGCCAGGTCGACGTCCTTCAGGTCGATCCCCACCAGTTCGGCAAGGCGCACTCCGCAACCGTAGAGGATCTCCAGCATGGCGCGGTCCCGGAGCTCGATCTTCGATCCGGGCCTGGCGTCGAAGAGCCGCCCGGCACGGTCGATGTCGAGCGCCTTCGGCAGCGGTTTGCCCCGCTTCGGGCCCGCGATGCCCGCCGCCGGGTTCGCCGGGAGCACACCGTGCCGGACGGCGAAGGTGAAGAAGGCCCGGAGGCTCGACAGCACACGGCCGATGGTGCGCGGCGAGCGGCCCCTGGCATGCAGCCGACCGAGATGGGCGCGGACATGCCACGGTCGCGTTGCCGTCCAGTCATCGGCTTCCAGGCCCTCGCGAAACGCGGCGAGATCACGTCGGTAGGCGGCGACGGTGTGCGCGGAGCAGCGCTTCTCGTGGGCGAGATACTCGACGTAACGCGCGACCAGCGGGTCCGCCTCCGCGCTCCGGGCGCGCGGGGTCTCCCCGTCCTGCCGGTCGGCGCTATCCCCTTGGCGGGCGCCGTTTGACGAAGCCAGCGGCACACCTCGAACCGAAATCCCGGCGGCACTCTGCACCAGGCGATGCCCGCATTCAAGCTCGCGTGGCGCCGGCCAAGCGGGCGCGCCAGCCGAGATCAGGACCGGATCTGGCCGTCGTAGATCTGTGCCGCGGGCCCGGTCAAGGTGACGACATCGCCTTCCCCCGGCCACCGCAGCGACACTTCTCCACCCCGCAGGGACACGGTGGCGTCGGCGTCGAGCAGGCCGCTCAGCCGCCCTACCACCATCGCCGCGCATGCGCCGCTGCCGCACGCGCGTGTCTCTCCCGCGCCCCGCTCGTAGACGCGCAGGCGCGCGAAGTCCTTCTGCACGACCTGCAGGAAACCGACGTTGACCCCTTCCGGGAACGCCGGCGAGGACTGCACGCCCGTCCCGACGCGCTTCACCGGAGCGCTGACGATGTCCTCCACCTCGACGACGGCGTGGGGGTTGCCTATCGACACCGGCGCCAGGACGACCTTCGCCTCGGCCGTCTCGAGCCGGTAACGCAGGCCGTCCCCCACGGGGTCCGCGAGGTCGGGAAGGAACGGGACCTCCGTAGGCGCGAGACCCGGCCGGCCCATCTCGACCTCGACGCGGTCGCCCGCGAGCATGCGCGTGCGAATCATGCCGGTGTTGGTCTCGAGGGTGAGACATCGCTTCACGGTGAGTCCGTGATCGCGCACGAATCGGGCGAAACACCGTGCGCCGTTGCCGCACTGCTCGGCTTCGGTCCCGTCACGATTGAAGATGCGGTAGCGGAAGTCCGCCGCGGGGTCCGACGGCGGCAGCACGGCCAGCAACTGGTCGAACCCGATGCCCGTACGCCGGTCGCCCCAACGCCTGATCTCCGCGGGCTTGAGCTCGACGCTCTGGGTCACGAGGTCCACGACCATGAAGTCGTTGCCGAGACCGTGCATCTTGGAAAAGCGGAGCTTCGTCACCGCGCTTCCCCTTCGAGGGCCAACTGGTCGCCCACGGTCTCCCGCCGCCGCACGACGCGGAAGTCTCCGCCGCTCACGAGCACCTCCGGCGCGCGGCCGCGGCCGTTGTAGTTGGAACTCAGCACCATCCCGTACGCGCCGGCCCCGCACACCGCGAGCAGCGCGCCCTCCGTCAGCGCCAGGTCGCGGTCCGTGGCGAGGAAGTCACCGGTCTCGCAGACCGGGCCGACCACGTCCCAGCGCAGGGGCGCGGCATCGTTCGCCTCCACCGCCTCCACGGGGTGGCGCGCTTCGTAGAGCGCCGGCCGCAGGAAATCGTTCATCGCCGCATCCACGACCGCGAAGTTCCGCTGCCCCTCCCGCGTGGCCCGCTTGAGGTACTCCACACGCGTGAGCAGAACGCCGGCCTGCGCCACGAGGTAGCGTCCCGGTTCGACGATCAGTTCGAGACCCCGGTCGAACACGGCGGCCGCGACTTCCTCGCCGTACGCCTCGACATCCAGACCCGCTTCGCCGTCGTCGGGCACCGCGAATCCGCCCCCGAGATCCACGTGGTCGACCGGGACGCCCTCGGCGGCCAGCGTGTCCACGACCCCCAGCAGCCTGTCGCACGCGGCTGCATAGGGGCCGAGCTCCCGGACCTGCGATCCGATGTGGCAGTCGATGCCGCGCACTTCGAGGGCGTCCGACGCCGCCGCATGCCGATACATGCCGAGGGCGGTCCCCTCCGGCACGCCGAACTTGTTCTCCCGGCGGCCCGTCGAGATGTACGGGTGCGTCCCGGCATCGACGTCCGGATTGACGCGCACCGACACGGGCGCGACGCGGGACAGGAGGCGCGCACGGGACTCGAGCCGTTCGAGTTCCGCCTCGCTCTCCACGTTGAAGCAGTGGATGCCGACCTTGAGGGCGAAGTCGATCTCCGCGACGGACTTGCCGACGCCCGAGAAGACGACGTCCCCGGCAGCGCCTCCGGCCCGCAGCACGCGCTGCAGTTCGCCCGCCGACACGATGTCGAAGCCGGCCCCTAGTTCACGCATCACGCCGAGGATGGCGAGGTTCGCGTTGGCCTTTACCGCGTAGCAGATGCGGGCACGCCCGCCGGCGAGCGCGCGCGAGAGACGCCGGTAACGGTCCTCGATGGCGGCCCGGGAGTAGACGTAGGCCGGCGTACCGACGGCGTCGGCGATGGTGGCCAGGGGAACGTCCTCGACCCCCATGGCGTTGTTCACACGACCAAACATGCTGCGCTCCGTGCCTCGCGGGGAAGCGACAGGTGGGCGGCGTCAGCGCGCGTCCGCGTGTGCCCCCGGCGCGGCCCGCGTTGACGGGTCACCGGCTTCCACGAGAGAGTCCGCCGGGGGGCGTTCCTCGGGCAGGTACAGCGGTCCTTTCTGGCCGCACGTCGCCGCCATCGCACACCACAGCACCACGAGGATCCACCGCATGCCTACCGTGTCCGTCCCGGAGATCCGTAAGCGCGGCAGTATAGCGTCCCCCGGTCGCGACTCCCGCGTCGCGCCCGAGCGCCGAGCGCGAAACCCGGCGGCGCGCGTTGACAGACTTGTAGCCTATTGGCTACTCATAGGTGGACATCATGACCAAGACCGTTACAGCGCCGTACCACGTTGCCCAACACCTGCGCACGCGCGAGGACATGGCGGCGTACCTCGAAGCATCCATCGAGGAGGCGGACGGCGACGCAGCATTCGTTGCGAAGGCGCTCGGCGACATCGCCCGCGCGCGGGGCATGGCGCAGGTGGCGAGCGACGCAGGGCTTTCCCGCGAGAGCCTCTACAAGGCGCTGTCAGGCGAGCGCGTCCCGACGTTCGACACCGTTCTCAGGGTGGTCGGCGCGCTGGGGCTGACGCTGCGGGCCGAGGCGTCGAGCGCCGTCCAGCGACAGTCGGGGTGACCGCCACCGGCGGAACTCCTCAGATCCGAGCGCGCGCTTCCGCGGCGGCGGCCCGTACGCGCGCCGGCGCGGTGCCCCCGACCTGGTCGCGCGCAGCGAGCGAACCGTCCAGCGAGACGGCGTCGTACACGTCCTCACCGATGGCGTCGTGCACGCGGCGCAGTTCGTCGAGGGGCAGGTCCGCCAGCGCGACACCCGCCTCCTGGGCGTGGCGCACCACCCGTCCCACCGTATCGTACGCGTCGCGAAACGGCAGTCCCTTCCGGACCAGGTAGTCGGCCAGGTCGGTGGCGGTGGCATAGCCGAGCTCCGCTGCCCTGCGCATGGCCGCCGTGTCCGGGCGCATGGCCCCCACGATGTCCCGCATCGCGGCGAGGCAGCCACGCAGCGTCGCGGCCGTGTCGAAGACCGGTTCCTTGTCCTCCTGGTTGTCCCGGTTGTACGCCAGCGCCTGGCCCTTCATCAGGACGAGCAGGCCCACCAGGTGGCCGACGACGCGCCCCGCCTTGCCCCGAACAAGCTCCGGCACGTCCGGGTTCTTCTTCTGCGGCATGATGCTCGACCCGGTGCAGAACGCGTCCGGGAGTTCGACGAAGGCGAACTGCTGTGACGTCCAGATCACCAGTTCCTCGCACCAGCGCGACAGGTGAACCGCCGTAAGCGCGGCGGCCGCACAGAACTCGATGGCGAAGTCCCTGTCGCTCACGGCATCGAGGGAGTTCGCGGCCACGCCGTCGAATCCGAGGGCGGCGGCGGTCGCCGACCGGTCGATGGGAAAGGTCGTGCCGGCGAGCGCCGCGGCGCCGAGGGGGGACACGTTGAGCCGCTTCCGGCAGTCCGAGAAGCGCGCCCGGTCCCGATGGGCCATCTCGAACCAGGCGAGCAGGTGGTGTCCCAGCGTGACGGGCTGCGCGGTCTGCAGGTGCGTGAATCCCGGCATCGGATCCGCCGCGTGGCGCTCGGCGGCGTCCACCAGGCGGGTCATGATCTCGCCGAGGAGGGTCACGACGGCGTCGATCTCGTCACGCAGGTAGAGACGCAGGTCCGTCGCCACCTGGTCGTTGCGCGAACGTCCCGTGTGCAGCTTCTTGCCCACCTCGCCGATGCGCTCGGTCAGGCGCGCCTCGATGTTCATGTGGACGTCCTCGAGGGCCGTCGACCATTCGAAGTCGCCGGCCTCGATGTCCCGTTCGATCCCGCGGAGTCCGTCGACAATGGCGCGGCACTCCGCCTCGGTGAGCACGCCGGCGGCGGCGAGCATCTCGGCGTGCGCGACCGAACCTCGGATGTCGTACCGGTAGAGGCGGCGGTCGAACGCCACGGACGCCGTGAACCGCTCCACGCCCTCGTCGGTGCCCTCCGTGAACCGGCCGCGCAACAGCTTGTCGTCCTCACCCATCGGATGCTTCTTCCAGCGTCGTGGCCGACGCCCTCCAGCATATACTGGCACTTTCGGCATTCCGGCTCCAAACGCCCCCAAGGGGAACGCAGCCCGCCGCCCGTCACACAGAAGTGTCCAGACCACTCCCCGCGAGCCCCGTCAGGATCGCCACCCGCGCCAGTCCGCTCGCCCTGTGGCAGGCGGAACGGGCCGGAACGCTCCTCTCCGAGACGTCCGGCACCACGGTCGACATCCTTCCGCTCACCACCGCCGGAGACCGCAACCGGCGCGATGCGCCCCTCGGCGATTCCGGCGGCAAGGGTCTCTTCGTCGGCGAGCTTGAAGCGGCGCTGTCCGACGGCCGTGCCGATGTCGCCATTCACAGCATGAAGGACGTGCCGACCGTTCCGCCGGCGGGCTTCACGGTCACGACCATCGGCGCGCGCGCGGACGCGCGGGACGCCCTCGTCGCCGGCGCCCGGACGTTCGACGCGTTGCCCGAAGGCGCCCGGGTCGGGTCGTCCAGTCCACGACGGCGGGCGCAACTCCTGTTCGCCCGGCCGGACCTCGTACCCGTCCCCATCCGGGGGAATGTCGGGACTCGGCTCGCGAAGCTCGATGCGGGGGACGTCGACGCGCTGGTCCTGGCGTGCGCGGGACTCGACCGGCTGGGGCTCGGGGAGCGCATCAGCCAGCGCCTTCCGGTCGACCTCTGCCTCCCGCCGCCCGGACAGGGGGCCCTCGCGGTCGAGTACGCGACCGATCGCGACGACCTCGCCCGTCTCCTCGCGCCCGCGATCGACAGCCGCACCGAGCGGGCGGTCGCGGCCGAACGCGCCCTGACCCGGGCCCTCGGGGCCGACTGCACGACGCCGCTCGGCGCCCACGCGACCGTCGACGGCGAGCGCATCATGCTGCGGGCGACGCTCCTCGAGCCCGAAGGCGACCACGCCCGATCCGTCGTTGACGCCGGGACGGACCCGCTGGAGCTGGGCGACCGGCTCGCCCGTGCGCTCGAGCGACTGGGCGCCAAGGTCTAGCGCCGTTCACGCGAGCCGGCATGCGCATCTGGGTCACTCGCACGGAGCCCGGCGCCACCCGGCTCGGTGACGCGCTGCGTGCGGCCGGTCACGATGCCTGGGTGCGACCCGTGGTCCGGGTGGAGCCCATCCCCGGGCCCGCGCCGGAGGGCGCCTTCGACCTGACCGTCTTCCTCTCCGAACATGCCACCCACGCCGCCCTTGCAAACGGCTGGCGGCGGACCGCGGCACTCGCGATCGGTCCCGCCACGCAGGCCGCCCTCGACGGACACGGCGTCGCCGCGCAGGTGCCCGACAGCGCTTCTTCCGAGGGGATCGCCGCGCACCTCGGCGACACCCCGCCGTCGAACATCCTGCTCGCGACCGGGGAAGGCGGACGCGACGCGTTGCCCGCCATGCTGGAAGCGCGGGGGGCGACGGTCGTCCCGTGGCGCCTCTACCGCCGGCTGCCCGTGCGGGACCCGTTGCCGGCGGGCCTGGACCTCGACGCCATCGTCGCCGGCAGCGCCGGCGGTTTGCGGGTCGCCGCGGACCTGTGGTTTGCTTCCGGGCGGGGCGGAACGGTTCCGCTGATCGTGCCGTCCGCCCGCGTCGCGGAAGCCGGCCGCGGGCTCGGCTTCACGCGCATTCTGGTCGGTCCCGGCGCGGGCGCGCACGGAATCGTCGCCACGATCGGCGGCATGGCCAACGAGAAACGAGCGCCTTGAGCGAAGAGGCACCCACCGAAGCCGCCGAGCGGCCTCCCGAGGAGACCGCGCCGCGCCGCCGGACACGCGGCTTCGGCACCGCACTGCTCGGCCTGCTCTCGCTCATCGCCATCGGCCTCGCCGGCTACGTCTTCTGGCGTATCGAGTGGGCGAATCCCGCGGCCGCGGTCGAGACCCGTGTCAACGACCGCCTCGCGGGGCTGCGGATGACCCTGAACGACGCCCGTTCGACCTCCGAAGCCGAACTCACCGCGCGCATCGCCCAAGTCGAGGAGACGCTTGCCGAGCAGGGGGGCGCCCTCGACGCCACCCGCACCGCGTTCGCGGACGCCGTGGCGGAGCAGCGCCGCCAGGCCCCGCCGGACGCACGGGACTGGCGGCTCGCCGAAGTGGAGTACCTGCTGCGGGTCGCCAACAACCGCGTGCTCCTGGAACGCGACGCGACCACGGCCGAGCGGCTGCTCGAAGCGGCCGACCTCATCCTGGAGGAGCTGGACGACTACGCGCTCTTCGACGTGCGCGCCCTCCTCGCCGAAGAGCGGCTCGCCCTGCGCGAGGTCGGCGCGGCCAACGCCCAGACCCTGTTCCTCAGGCTCGAGGCCCTCAAGGACGGCCTGGGCGAACTGCCCGCACGCATCCCGGAGTACTTCGGCGCCCCCGCCGCTCCGCCCGATCCCGACGCCGCCGCAACGGCCCCCGAGGAACCGGTATCGGCATGGGACGCGCTCCTCGACCGGCTCTCGGGCCTGTACGAGTTCCGGACGCGCGAGGGCATCGCGCCCCGTCCGCTGCTGCGGCCCGACGAGGCCGTCTACCTGGAGTTCAACCTCCGGCTCGCCCTGGAGCGCGCGCAGCTCGGCGCCCTGCGCAGCGACGGGGTCCTGTACCGCGAGAGCCTCGCCTCCGGGCTTGGCTGGATCGACGAACACCTCGATGCCGAGAGCCCCGCCGTCCAGGGACTGCGCGAGGAAGTCGACGCCCTGCGCCGGTTCGACGTGGAGGCGGCCCTGCCCGACATTTCCCGGTCGCTGGCCCGATTGCGGGAGCTGGCCCCGGCCGCGCTGACCCCGGGCCCGGAACGGGGTCCGTGACCGCGCGCGGTCTCCTGCTCCTGCTGGCGGCCGTCACCGCCGGCGCCGCGCTCGGGCTGCTGGCGCTGCGCGATCCCGGCTACGTGCTCATCTCCTACGGCAACGGGACGTTCGAGACCAGCGTCTGGTTCGCGCTCGCCGCCCTGGCGCTGCTCGCCGCGGCGGTCGGGACGACCTGGACAATCCTGCGGCGCACCTTGAGAGGCCGCTCGCGGCTGTCCGCCTGGTCCAGGGAGCGACGCGTCCGGAACGCGCATGCGCAGACGGTGCAGGGGACCATCCAACTCGCGGAGGGCGACTTCGCCGCGGCCAGCACGACGCTCGCGGCCGCCGCCGAGCAGGTGGAGACCCCCTTCGTGAACCTGCTGTCCGCGGCGCTGGCCGCCCACGCCGCGGGCGATGCCGAGGAAAGCGAGCGGCTCCTCGCGCGCGCCGAGGCGGCGGCGCCCGGCGCCGAGACGGCCGTCGGTCTCACCCGGGCCCGGCTTGCGGGACAGGCCGGGGAGTGGCGGGAGTGCCGGCGGGCGCTGGAACGCCTGGCCTCGGAACACCCGCGCCACCCCGGCGTGTTGCGGCTTTCCCTGGAGTGCGCCGAACGGCTGGAGGACTGGGAAGGGGCGCTCGCCGCAGCGTCCGCGCTCGGCAAGCTGCGCGGTGAGGACACCGACGCCCTCGACGCCGCCGTGCGGCGCGCCTGGCGTGGGCGCCTGGCCGCCAGTCGCGGCAGCACGACCGCCGCCGCGCACGCGCGGCAGACCTGGAAGGCGGTGCCGAAGGCGCTGCGGACGGACACCACGCTCGTGCGCGAGTACGCGGAAGCCCTCCTGTCCGGGGGAGACCCGGACACCGCCGAGCCGGCCCTGCGCGCCGCGATCACGGCCGACTTCGACCCCGCCCTCGTGGACCTCTACGGGCGCCTCCGTTCCGGCCGTCCCCACCGGCAGCTCGACGCCGCCACCGGTTGGCTGGAGTCGCACCCGGAGGACGCGGGACTGCTCCTCGCACTTGGGCGCCTCGCGGTCGCGAGCGACGAGCCGGACCGCGCCCGCCGATATCTCGAGTCGAGCGTGACGCTGTCGCCCACGCCGTCCGCCCGGGAGGAACTGGCGAGCCTGTACCTCGCGTCCGGCGATGTCGCGCAGGGCCGGAGACTCATCGAGCAGGCGCTCGACGACGGCCGCGGACGCCGGTAACGCTCCTCTACGCGACCGGTAGCATGTCGGAGCGCAGGCGCCCGCGCGCCACGCCGCGCGCCGTCAATGCGCGTGCGGCGGCACGCACGAAACCCGCCGGGCCGGAGAGGACGACCTCGTCGGCGAGGGGGGCGCCGCGAAGCGCCGGGAGCAGCATGTTCTCGCCGGAAGGACGGTCGACGAACGCCCGGTAGTCGAACCAGTCCGACCGCGACAGGTCGGCGAAGTACGCGTCCTGGTAGAGACTTGCGGGCGAGGAGACGGACCACCAGAGCGTCGTGGACGGCGGCGCTTGCCGTTCGCGCAGCCACTCGAGGAAACCCGTCGCCTGGGCGGCCCCGGTTCCCGCGGCGAGCAAGAGGGTCGGCACGGCGCGGGCGGTCACCGCTCCGAGTGGGCCCGTGAACTCGAGGACGCCGAGCGCGCCTCCGGCACCGCGTTCCAGACCCGCGGCCGCGAGCAGCGCGTCCATCCGCTCGGCGTCGGGTGCGCCCGCCACGGGCCGATAGTGCAGCTCGAAAAACGGCAGCCGGCCGGGCCCGCTCGCGATGGACATGGGGACATCCCCGTCCGGGTGCACGAGCGCGACGTACTGGCCCGCGTCGAACCGGAAGGGGGAGAGCGCTGCAAAGGTGAGTACGGTGACGGGGCCGCGTCCGTCCGCCCCGACCAGGCGCGCCCGAAAGCCCATCTCCCGCGGCTCCGACGTTCGTCGCCCACCGCGCGAAGGCGCGGGGGGACGAGCCGGATCAGCGCCCGCGCATCTGGCTGAAGAACTCGTGGTTCGTCTTGGTGTCCTTCAGCTTGTCGACCATGAACTCGATGGCGGCGATGTCGTCCATGTCGTGCAGCAGCTTGCGCAGGATCCACACCCGCTGCAGTTCCGCCTCGCCCATCAGCAACTCCTCGCGCCGCGTGGCGGACCGGCGGATGTTGATGGCCGGGTACACGCGCTTCTCCGCGATCTTGCGCTCGAGGTGGAGTTCCATGTTGCCCGTGCCCTTGAACTCCTCGTAGATCACCTCGTCCATCTTGGACCCCGTGTCGATGAGCGCGGTCGCGATGATGGACAGGCTGCCGCCCTCCTCGATGTTGCGGGCGGCGCCGAAGAAACGCTTCGGACGTTCGAGCGCGTGCGCGTCCACGCCGCCCGTCAGCACCTTGCCCGAAGACGGGACGATGGTGTTGTAGGCGCGCGCGAGACGGGTGATCGAGTCGAGCAGGATGACGACGTCCTTCTGGTGCTCGACGAGCCGTTTCGCCTTTTCGATGACCATCTCCGCGACCTGCACGTGGCGCGAAGGCGGCTCGTCGAAGGTGCTCGCGACCACCTCCGCATCGACCACCGTGCGCTCCATGTCCGTCACTTCCTCCGGCCGCTCGTCGATCAGGAGGACCAGGACGATCGCCTCGGGATTGTTCGCGCAGATGGACTGGGCGACGTTCTGGAGGATGATCGTCTTGCCCGCCTTCGGGGGCGACACGATGAGGCCGCGCTGGCCCTTCCCGACCGGAGAGATGAGGTCGATGATGCGCGCGGTCAGGTCCGCCGTGCTGCCGTTGCCGCGCTCGAGGGTGAAACGCTCGTCCGGGAACAGCGGCGTGAGGTTCTCGAACAGGATCTTGTGCTTGCGGGTGTTAGGCTCGCTGAAGTTGATCTCGTCGACCTTGAGGAGCGCGAAGTAACGCTCGCCCTCCTTGGGGGGACGGATCTTGCCCGCGATGCTGTCGCCCGTGCGCAGGTTGAAGCGGCGAATCTGGCTCGGCGACACGTAGATGTCGTCCGGCCCGGCCAGGTAGGAACTCCCGGGGGAGCGCAGGAAACCGAAGCCGTCCTGGAGGATTTCCAGGACGCCTTCGCCGTAGATGTCGTCGCCGTTCTTGGCATGCTTGCGGAGGATGGCCGCGATGACTTCCTGCTTGCGGGAGCGCGCGAGGTTCTCCAGGCCCATCTCGCGGGCCATGTCGACCAGTTGTGGGACGGGTCTGCTCTTGAGGTCTGTAAGGTTCATTCGCCTCTGTCGGGTTGTCGCGCAAGGGTGACTCGCGCGTTGGAGGGTGCGGACATCGCGCGGGAATGCCTGCGAAGTCCTGTCGGAGACGTCCCGGATCGCGGAACGTCTTTCGACTGTATCACCGCAATGGCGGGCGGTCCAGAGGTTCGGGCCAAGGGCGCGGAGCGCTGGACGCGGTCAGGCTGGGCGGGCAGCGACGCCGAAGGCGGCGGTGGCCGGGCACCAGCGGTCGCGCCGAGGGCGAAACGCTGGACGCGGTCAGGCTGGGCGGGCAGCGTGGGCGTTCGTGCAGGTCGGGCGCCGACGGGGGAACCCCCGCCGGCGTCCACGCAGGTCAGATGTTGCTGTCGAGGAAGGCGGCGAGCTGGGACTTGGACAACGCGCCTACCTTGGTCGCCTCCACTTCGCCGTTGCGGAACAGCATGAGCGTGGGAATGCCGCGGATACCGTACTTCGGCGGGGTCTGGGCGTTCTCGTCGATGTCGAGCTTGCAGACCTTGACGCGGTCGCCGTACTCGTCGGCGATCTCCTCGAGGATCGGCGCGATCATCTTGCACGGTCCGCACCACTCTGCCCAGTAGTCCACCAGCACCGGGCGGTCCGCGCCCAGCACCGCCGTCTCGAACGATGCGTCCGTGACGTGCTCTATGTTCTCGCTCATTGCTGTCTCCCTTGACGGTAAGCGGGATTTTATCAGGTGCCCTGCAGCCGTTCAGCGATACGCTTGCCGAAGTAGGTCAGGATGCCGTCCGCGCCGGCGCGCTTCAGGCACACCAGCGACTCGAGAATCACCCGCTCGTCAAGCCACCCGTTGGCGACGGCCGCCATGTGCATCGCGTACTCGCCGCTCACCTGGTAGGCGAACGTCGGCACCCCGAAACGATCCTTGACGCGGCGGACGATGTCGAGATACGGCATGCCCGGCTTCACCATCACCATGTCCGCGCCCTCGTCGAGGTCCAGGGCGATTTCGTGCAGCGCCTCGTCGCTGTTCGCCGGGTCCATCTGGTACGTCGCCTTGTCGCCCTTGCCGAGGTGGGACGCCGAGCCCACCGCGTCCCGGAACGGCCCGTAGTAGCCCGAGGCGTACTTCGCCGAGTAGGCCATGATGCGCGTGTTGACGAGGCCGCGCCCTTCCAGCATGGCCCGAATCGCTCCCACGCGGCCGTCCATCATGTCCGAGGGCGCGATGACGTCGGAGCCCGCCTCCGCGCAGACCCGGGCCTGTTCGCAGAGGATCTCGACCGACGGGTCGTTCAGGACGTAGCCGTCCGCGTCGATGACGCCGTCCTGGCCGTGGCTCGTGTACGGGTCGAGCGCGGCGTCCGTGACGATCCCGAGGTCCGGCGCCGCGGCCTTGACCGCCGCCACCGCCCGGGGAATGAGCCCATCCGGGTTGCACGCCTCCCTGCCGTCGGCCGTCTTCTGGTCGGCGGGGATCTTCGGAAAGAGCGCGATCGCGGGCAGGTCGAGGGCGACCAGCGTCGCCACTTCCTCCACGAGGAGGTCGATCGACAACCGCTCGATGCCCGGCATCGACTCGACCGGTTCGCGCGCGTTCTCGCCCTCGATGACGAAGACCGGGTAGATCAGGTCGTTCACCGTCAACTCGGTCTCGCGCGCCAGCCGGCGCGAGAAGGCGTCGCGGCGATTGCGGCGCATGCGTGTCGTCGGGTAGCTGCGGGCCACCGGGACCCCCTGGACGCGTCGAAACCGACGAGTTTAGCAACTCGCCACCGCCGGCCGTGGTCCGCCCGACCGGTGCTAACATCGCCCGATCGCGAACACACCGACTGCCGACCCCGGCCCTGCCGGGCCGACCACGGCGAGACGGCTTCGGATATCCAGGGAGACATGCGCAATGAAGTTCGGGATTTTCTACGAGCACCAACTGCCACGGCCATGGAGCGAGGGCGTCGAACAGCGGCTGTTCAACGAGGCCCTGGAGCAGGTCGAAGTGGCCGACCGGCTCGGCATCGACTTCGCCTGGGAGGTGGAGCACCACTTCCTCGAGGAGTACTCGCACTCGTCGGCCCCCGAAGTGTTTCTCGCCGCCTGCTCGCAGCGCACGAAGAACATCCGTCTCGGCCATGGCATCCGGCAGGTGATCCCGGGCTACAACCATCCCGCGCGCACGGCGGAGGTGATCGCGACGCTCGATCTCGTGTCCAACGGCCGGGTCGAGTTCGGCACGGGCGAGTCGTCGGCGGAGCTCGAACTCGGCGGCTTCCAGGTCCCCGTGGACCGCAAGCGCCGCATCTTCCTCGAGTCCGTGGAGCACATCTGCAACATGCTCGCGATGGACCCCTACCCCGGCTACAAGGGCCAGTACTTCGAGATGCCCTGCCGCAACATCGTGCCGAAACCGGTGCAGCGGCCGCATCCGCCGCTGTGGGTCGCGTGCTCGCAGCGCGAGACGATCCGCATGGCGGCGCGCCTCGGCATCGGCGCGCTGACGTTCGCCTTCGTCGATCCCGCCGAGGCCACCGAGTGGGTGGACGAGTACTACGGCATCATCAAGAGCGACCAGTGCGTACCCATCGGGCACGCGGTCAACGCCAACATCTGCATGGTCTCGAGCTTCTCCTGTCACCACGACCGCGAGACGGCGATCCAGCGCGGCCTCGAGGGGTTCGAGTTTTTCGGCTTCGCGCTCGGCAGCCTCTACGCCTTCGGCGAGCACAAACCGGGAAGGACCAACCTGTGGGAGCAGTTCCACCAGGTACGGACCAGGAAAGCGGAAGAGGAAGAGATCGGCGGCCAGTTGTCCGGGAGCCGGGGCGGCATCGGGACGCCCGACGACCTGCGCGAGCACCTGCTGAAGTTCGAGGAGCGCGGCGTCGACCAGGTCACCTTCATCCAGCAGGCCGGCCGCAACAAGCATGAGCACATCTGCGAGTCCCTCGAGATCTTCGCCGCGGAGGTGATGCCGGAGTTCAAGGAACGCGAGGCCGAACGCGAACGGAAGAAGGCGGAGGAACTCGCGCCCTACATCGAGGCGGCCCTGGCGCGCAAGGTCCCGATGGCGGACCTCGCCGACGAGGACATCCCGGTCTACAAGTCCCTCGGACGGCAGGTGAGCGAAGTCTCCGAGGCCGAACCGTCGATCTACGAGCGTCCGGCCGCCGGGTAAACGCTGCCCGCCCGGTGACGGCCCCCTGTGACCGTCACGCGGGCTGCTGCGTGAAGCGCGCCGGGTCGCCGATGGCGCCGGCCTCGCGCAAGCCGGCGAGCCGCTCTTCCGACAGGCCGAGTTCCGTCGTGAGCAACTCGTCCGTGTGCTCGCCGAGCCGGGGCGGGTTGCGCATGTCCACGTGCGACTCCGACAGCCGCGGGCCAAAGCCCAGCATCGGCACCTCGCCGTGCACCGGCAGGTCCATGCGGTGCACGAACCCCCGCTCGGTGAGGTGCCGGTCGTGGTGCAGGTCGCGGGTGTCCAGGGTGGCGGAACACGGGACGCCGGCCGCGGCGATCGTCTCCATCGCCTCGTACTTCGTGCGCTCGGCGCACCACCGCTCGATCTCTTCGTACAGCGCCGACTCGTGCCGCACCCGGGCCGGCATGGTCTCGAAACGGGGGTCGAGCAGGAGGTCCGGCCGCTCCATCGCGGTGCACAGCCCGTCCCAGTGGTCGTCCGTGACGGGCATCAGGTAGATGTAGTCGTTCGGCCCGAAGGGCTTGCACGGATAGAGGTCCACCGGCGGCAGCCCGCCGGAGTTCCCGTTGCGGCCCGTCGCGCGCGTGCCCCACTCGGAACCGATGAAAGCGCGGGTGCGCACGTAGTAGGTCATGGCCTCCTGCATCGACACCTCGATCTGCTGGCCGACGCCCGTGCGCTGCTTCTGCACGTACGCGGCGAGGATGGCCATCGCGGTCTGCACGCCGGTGCCCGCGTCGCCCGTGGTGGGGCCGGGCATCATCGGCGGACCGTCGGCTTCACCGGTGATCGAGAAAGCTCCGGCGGCGGCCTGCGCGACCATGTCCATGCTGCGGAAGCCCGCATAGGGGCCGTCCGTGCCGAAGCCCTTGATGCGGGCGTAGATGATGCCGGGATGCACCTCGGTGAGATCCTGGTAGGTGATGCCGAGCTTCTCGACCACGCCGGGTCCGTAGTTCTCCACGAACACGTCGAACTTCGGTACGAGTTCCAGGAAGAGCGCGCGCCCCTCGGCGATCCGCAGGTTCAGCGCGATGCTGCGCTTGTTGGCGTTCCAGGCGCAGAAATAGGAGGAGTAGTCCAGGTTTCCCGTCCGTCCGACGCCCCGGCCGGGGTCGCCGTACTCCGGCGCCTCGACCTTCACGACGTCCGCACCGAGCCACGCGAGCGCCTGGGTGCACGACGTGCCCGCCTCGTACTGGGTCATGTCGAGAATGCGCATGCCATCCAAAGCGGCCATGGGGAACTCCGCCGAAGGTCGAAGGCGGTAGTGAACACCCGCTACGGGATGGGATCAACAGCCCCCTCAGGCCGTCTGCAGCCGCAGCGGGAGCGACCGGAGCCGCTGTCCGGTCGCCGCGTAGACGGCGTTCGCCACCGCCGGGGCGATGGGCGGCACGCCCGGTTCCCCGACGCCGGAGGGATGCTCCGCGCTCGGCACGATCACCACCTCGACCGCGGGAGCCTCGTTCATGCGGAGGATCGGGTAGTCGTGGAAGTTGCTCTCCCGGATGGCCCCGTTCGCCACTTCCAGGTTGCCGTGCAGGGCGGCCGTGAGGCCGTACATCACCGACCCTTCCATCTGCGCGCGGACCACGTCCGGGTTGACCGCCAGCCCGCAGTCGACGACGCACAGGACGTTGTGCACCCGGATGGCGCCATCCGCGACGGACACTTCCGCGACTTCGGCGACGAACGACTCGAACGATCCGTGCGCGGCGATGCCGAGTGCATGTCCCGGCGGCAGGCGCCACTGCCCCATCCGCTCGCCCGCGATCCGGATGACGTTGTGCAGGCGCGGGTTGTTCGTGGTGTTGCGGAGCCGGAGCGCCACCGGATCGGCGCCCGCCGCGGCGGCCAGTTCGTCGATCATGGACTCCTTGGCGAACGCGGTGAAGGAGTGGCCGACCGACCGCCAGACCGTCGTTGGCAGCCCATGGTCCCTCGTCACGTGGCGCACTTCCCGGTTGGGAAGGTCGTAGTCGCCGGCCAGACCCTCGACACTCGGACCCTCCACCACCCAGTTGGCGAACAATCCGCCAGCGCTGTCCGCGGTCCAGTCGATCACGCCGTCGGACAGTCCCGGGAACAGGCCCGGCAGCAGGCTGCGCAGCGCATGGGGCACGATGTTGGCGCCGACGCGCTTCGCGCGCCACGCGGCGACGACGCCGTCCGCGTCGATCCCGGCCTCGATCCGCATCAGCGAAGCGGGCCGGTAGAACCCCGAACGGATGTCGTCCTCCCGGGACCAGAGCACCTGCACCGGCTTGCCGGTCGCGAGCGCGGCCTGCGCCGCTTCGACGACGTGGCTCAACGTCGCACGGCGTCCGAAACCACCACCGAGATACGTGTTGTGCGCCGTGACCCGCTCGACGTCCAGACCCGTCACGCGGGCGACCAGCCCCTGCGCGAGGCCCGGCCCCTGCGAGCCGGTCCACACCTCGGCTTCGCCGTCCCCGATGCGCACGACCGCGCTCATCGGTTCCATCGGCGCGTGCGCCAGGTAGGGCGCCCAGTAGTCCGCCTCGACCGTACGCGTTCCGGCCAGCGCCGCCTCCACGTCGCCCTCGCTCTCGGCGGACTCCCCCTCCTCGGCGAGGCCGTCCCGGTAGTCGGCCTGGATCTGCGGTGAGCCGACCTGCGCCAGCGGCGGCAGGTCCCACTCGACATCGAGCGACTCCGCCGCCTTCCTGGCCTGCCAGTACTTCGTCGCGACGACCGCGACACCGGTCGCGACCGGCACGACGCCGATGACCCCGGGCATCTCCCGGGCGCGCATCGCCTCGAACGACGCCACCGCGCCGCCGGCGACCGGGGACCGCACGACGACCGCGTGATGCATGTCGGGAACGTCCACGTCGATGCCGAACACCGCCGTCCCCGCCGCCTTGCCCGCGCTGTCGATGCGGGGTAGTTCCTTGCCGATGTACCGGAACGCCGAGACGGGCTTGAGCGGAGCGTCCTCCGGCATCGGCAGGCTCCGCGCCGTCTCGACGAACGCCCCATAGGGATGCCGCTCGCCAGCGACCAGGACATGGCCGTCCTCGGTCTCGATCTCGCCCGCGGCCACGTCCAACTGCGTGGCCGCGGCGAGCACGATGGCCTGCCGGGTGTCGGCGCCCACCTGGCGAAGCGGGAGGTAGTGCCCCATGATCGAATTGCTGCCCCCCGTCGCCTGCACGCCCATGCCCGGATTGGCGTAGTCGGGATGCACCCCCGCGAGTTCGATGACGAACCTGGCGGGATTCACGTCCAGTTCCTCCCCGATGAGCGTCGCCAGACCGGTCGTCACGCCCTGCCCCATCTCGTCGCGCGGGCAGTAGAAGCGCATGACGTTGTCCGCACCGATCTGCAGGAACGCGTTGGGCGCATACGCTCCGTCCATCGCCTTCAGCGGCGGCGCCCCTGGGCCGCTGCGCATCGAGAAGCCGACGACGAGGCCGCCCCCGACGACGCCCGCACCGATCAGGAAGTTGCGGCGGGATGCCTTCATGCCTGCACCTCCTTCCCCGCGTCCTCCACCGCGTCCTCTGCCGCGTCCTCAGCGACAGAGAGGATCGCGTTCTTGATCCGGGGGTAGCACCCGCACCGGCAGATGTTGCCCGCCATCGCGCTCTCGACCTCGACCTCCGTGGGCCGCGGATTGGCGGACAGCAATGCCGCCGCCGACATGATCTGTCCCGGCTGGCAGTAACCGCACTGGGGAACGCTGAGGGTGACCCATTTCTCCTGCAGCGGATGCGGGTCTTCCGGGGTGCCGAGACCCTCGATCGTCGTCACCCGCTTGCCCGCGGCGGCGCCGACCGGCAGCGTGCACGAGCGCACGGCGGCCCCGTCGACATGCACGGTGCAGGCCCCGCAGAGGGCCGCGCCGCAGCCGAACTTCGTCCCCTTGAGCTTGAACGTGTCGCGCACGACCCACAGGAGCGGCGTGTCCGGATCGTCCTCCGTGCGGACGGTCTGGCCGTTCAGGGTGAACTCGATCATCTGCGGGCCCTCCTTGCCGCACCGCGTGGGCCTACTGTGAATGATCGTTCCGGGTTGTCAACGGGCTTCCAGTTCCTCGATGCGTTCCTGCAGCTCGATCCACTCCGCCTCGGTGCGCGCAAGGCGCTTCCGGACGCGGCCCTGGCGCGTGAGCATCTGGCCGATCTGCTCCTTCGTGGCGTGCTCGAAAGTGGCGCTGTTCGAGAGCACGGTCGAGAGTTCCTCGAGTTCCCCGGTGAAGGCGTCGATGTCCCGCTCCAGGCGGGCGCGGCGCTTCGTCAGCGGCCGGATGGACTCCCTGCGCTCCGCCGCCTGGCGCCGCCGGTCCCGGCGCTCGTGCCGCGTCGCGCGTCCCCGCCGGTCCTGGCGAATCTCCGCGTAGCCGTCGAGCCCCGCGGGGAACGGTGCGACGCCACCGTCCGCCACGAGCCAGAGCGTGTCCGTGCACTCCCGGAGCAGGTGCCGGTCGTGGGAGACCAGCACGAGCGCGCCGTCATAGGCCTGCAGCGCCAGCGCCAGCGCTTCGCGCATCTCGATGTCCAGGTGGTTGGTCGGCTCGTCGAGCAACAGGAGCGCGGGCGCCTCCCGGGCGATGAGCGCGAGAACGAGGCGCGCCTTCTCGCCCCCGGAGAACGTCGCCACCCGGCGCTCCACCATCTCGCCGCCGAAACCCCAGCCGCCGAGATAGTCCCGCGCGCCCTGTTCCGCCAGTCGCTCCCCCGGCCCGGCATCGAGCGCCTGCAGGGCCGTCCGGTCGAGCCGCAGGGCCTCCATCTGGTGCTGGGCGAAGTAGCCGACGTCGCTGTGCCGGCCCCGCGCCAGTTCTCCGCCGACCTGCTCGATCTCGCCCGCGAGCGTCTTCAGCAACGTGCTCTTGCCGGCGCCGTTGACGCCGAGCACGCCGATACGGTCGCCAGGGTAGATGCGCAGCGTCACGTCCCGCAGCACCGACGTGGCCCCGTCTCCCGACGTGGCCCGGTATCCCAGGTTCGCCTCGTCCAGGGACAACGTCGGGTTCGACACCTTCTCCGGGTTCGGGAACTCGAACCTGTAGGGGGAGCGCGCGCGGACCGGCGCCACACGGTCCATCCGCTCGAGCGCTTTCAGCCGGCTCTGCGCCTGCCGCGCCTTGGACGCCTTCGCGCGAAAACGGTCCACGAACGCCTGTATGCGCCGGATCTCGCCCTGTTGCCGCGCGTGGTGCGCGGCCTGCACCCGCAACGCTTCCGCGCGCTGGCGCTCGAAGGCGGAGTAGCCGCCCGTGTACGCGGTCGTCCTGCCGTCCGCGACATGGACGATCTCGTCGCAGACGGCGTCGAGGAAGTCCCGGTCGTGGGCGATGACGAGGACCGTGCCCTCGTACCGGGCGAGCCAGGTCTCGAGCCAGAGCGCGGCATCGAGATCGAGGTGGTTGGTCGGTTCGTCGAGGAGCAGCAGGTCCGACGGCGACATCAGCGTCCGGGCGAGATTGAGCCGGATCCGCCACCCGCCGGAGAAATCCCGATGCGGCTTCCCGAAGTCCGCGCCGCCGAAGCCGAGGCCATGCAGGACCTCGCCCGCCCGGGCCTCCGCGTCGTAGCCGCCCACGTCCTCCAACTGGACATGCAGGTGGGCGAGCGCGTCGTCGTTGCCCGCCCGCTCCGCCGCGGCGATCTCCGCCTGCACCGCGCGCAACGGGCGGTCCCCGTCGAGCGCGAAGTCGAGGGCGGAGCGCGCGCTCGGCTCCACGGCCTGGTCCAGCCACGCCAGCCGCCATCCCCGCGGCCGCAGGACCTCCCCTTCCTCGGGCAGGAGCCGTCCGCGGATCAGTTCGACCAGGGTGGACTTGCCGACACCGTTGCGGCCCACCACGCCGGCCGTGTGCCCCGCGTGAACGGTGAGGCTCGCGCCGTCGAAGACAGCCCGGTCCCCGCGCTTCAGAATGACGTCGATGAGTTGCAGCATGGTGTGCGGACGGACGCCGCGCATGCGCCCCGCCCGATTGGCCGACGGCGGATTCTATGGTTGCGCGTCGCAGAACGGAACGGTAGTGCGGTGCTGCGACGCGCGACCATAGGTCGGTGGGGCATGGCGCCATAGCGCCCGCACGCTGGCCCGGCATCCTGCACTCGTTCTACAATGCCGGTTCGGCCACGACCGTCTCGAGGGCGCGCACACATGAGCCAGGAAGTCTTGGACACGATCCGGGAACAGATCGACGCCAACCCCATCCTCCTTTACATGAAGGGCTCTCCGCAGGCACCGCAGTGCGGTTTCTCCGCGCAGACCGTGCAGTGCCTGATGGCCTGCGGGGAACGGTTCGCCTACGTCGACATCCTGAGCCACCCCGCCATCCGGGCGACGCTCCCGCAGTACGCCAACTGGCCGACTTTCCCGCAGCTCTACGTCGAGGGCGAACTGGTCGGCGGCTGCGACATCGTGACGGAGATGTACCAGTCGGGCGAACTCGAGCCGCTCGTCAAGGAAGCGGCCGGGCGGGCCGAGGACAGCTAGCGGCGCCTCGCCCCCTCAGTCCGTCCCGAGGAGGTCCGGGATCAGCCCCGCCGGGGCGGAAGCGTCCCAGGTGTTGACGATCGAGCAGAACAGGCGCGCCGTCGTTTCCGCGTCGTAGCCCGCGCTGTGCGCCCGCTCGTCCTCGAACGCGAGGCCCGCTCGCGCGCACGCCTCGCTGAGCACCGTGTGCCCGTACGCGAGGGCCGCGAGTGAAGCGGTGTCGAGCACCGTGAAAGGGTGGAAGGGATTGCGTCCGATGCGGTTGCGCGCGGCCGCCTCCATCAGGAACCCGTGATCGAAGTGGGCGTTGTGCGCCGTCAACACGGCCCGCTGACAGCCGTTGCGCCGGACCACGCCGCGCACGAAGCGGAACATCTCCCGCGTCGCCTCGGCTTCGGGCACGGCGCCCCGCTTCGCATCGCCGAGTTCGATGCCCGTCAACTGCAGCGAGGCGGCCTCGACGCGGGTGTCCGGATGCGGCTCCACGTTCCAGGTCCGCAGCGTCTCGATCCCGAGCAGCCCCTCGGTCCAGGCGAGACTGACGGCCGCGATTTGCAGGACGGCGTGGACTTCCTTGTCGAAGCCCCCCGTCTCCAGGTCGACGACGACCGGCGCAAAGCCGCGAAAACGGGCTTTCATCTGACTCATCGCGCCCCCTCGTGTCCCCCCGGCCGATGCGTCGTCCCGGTCCTTCTGACGGACTAACTTAACACGCCGCAACCCCGCTCCCATGCCTGGTTCGGAGGTCCCGACCGGCGCCGCTTCCGCGCGTGGACCCCTGCTGTACCATTACGCGTTTTTTCTCCGGGGGCACGGGATGAAGATCGTGCTGGCGTATTCGGGCGGTCTCGACACCTCGGTGATCTGCCGGTGGTTGCAGGAGGTCTACGACGCCGAGGTGGTGACCTTCACGGCCGACATCGGCCAGGGGGAGGAGGTGGAGCCGGCGCACGAGAAGGCGCGGGCCCTCGGCGTCGAAGAGATCTACATCGAGGACCTGACGGAAGAGTTCGTGGCGGACTTCGTCTATCCCATGTTCCGCGCGAACACCGTCTACGAGGGCGAGTACCTGCTCGGCACGAGCATCGCCCGTCCGCTCATCGCCAAGCGGCTGGTGGAGATCGCCGCCGAGACCGGCGCCGAGGCCGTCGCGCACGGCGCCACCGGCAAGGGTAACGACCAGGTGCGCTTCGAACTGGGCGCCTACGCGCTCGACCCCGACATCCGCGTCATCGCCCCGTGGCGGGAGTGGGACCTCACCTCGCGGGAGGCGCTGATGGCGTGGTGCGAGAGTCGCCAGATTCCCGTGGATTTCCACCAGGGGGAGAAGCCGCCCTATTCCATGGACGCCAACCTCCTGCACATCTCCTACGAGGGCGGCGAGCTCGAAGATCCCGCCAGCGAGCCCGACGCGGCGATGTGGCGCTGGACCGTCTCGCCGGAGGAAGCCCCGGACACGCCGGTCACCATCGACCTCGACTTCGAGCGCGGCGACGTCGTCGCCGTCGACGGCACGGCCATGACGCCGGCGGCGGTGCTCCGCCACCTCAACGAGATCGGGGGAGCGCACGGCATCGGCCGCAGCGACATCGTCGAGAACCGCTACGTCGGCATGAAGTCCCGCGGCTGCTACGAGACCCCGGGCGGCACGATCCTCCTGAAGGCCCACCGCGCCATGGAGTCCATCACCATGGACCGGGAGGTCATGCACCTGCGCGACGAGCTGATGCCGCGGTACGCGAAAATCATCTACAACGGCTACTGGTGGTCACCGGAGCGGCAGGTCCTGCAGGCGCTCATCGACGCGTCCCAGCAGGTGGTCAACGGGCGCGTGCGGCTCAGGCTCTACAAGGGCAACGTCTCCGTCGCCGCCCGCTGGTCGTCCTCCGACAGCCTCTACGATGCCGACGTCGTCACCTTCGAGGACGACGGCGGCGCCTACCGGCAGGCGGACGCGGAGGGCTTCATCCGCCTGAACGCGCTGCGGCTGCGGCTGGCGGCGAAGCAGGGGCGCGGTTACCGCGGCTGAGTGACATCGTCCAGGGGTCTCTCAACCGCCCGCACCCGCTACGCGTCAGTCCAGAACGCTGTCCGCATGTACGCGGAGCTCCCGCTTCGTCGGACGTCCCAACGCTTCGAGAATGATCTGCACGCCTTCTCTACGCGCGAACTTGAAGGCTGGGACGAAGTCGCTGTCGCCGGTGACCACCACGATCGCTTGGACGCGGCCGGTTAGCGAAAGCCGCGCGATGTCCAGTCCTTGGCCCGTCGATAAGGATCGCGTAGGTGTCCACGCGCCGAAGGAGGCCGGTGCCGAGCGTGGATGCCCACCGAGGCGGTCATCGCTTGGATCAGGGACGCTCGGCACGGCCGCTTTTCCACCAAGGCACGTAGCCTACGGATACACCAGGCTCCGGTCAATCCGCTCTCGGCGCCTGACGGTTGCGTCCACGTGGCGGCACCAGGGGCCTACAGCCGCAGCCGGAGCTGGTTGTCGCGGCGGCCGCCGTTGGCGCCCCGCAACTCGTTGCGGCTCGAGTAGTCGAGCTGGTAGTAGCCGCCGGCCTCCCCGAGCCGCCCCGGGCGATACCGTTCGGAGGGATTCTCGCGGCCCTCGAGGCAGTGCAGGATCGCGTCCGCCAGGAACGCCTCGATCTTTAGCACGACGATCTTCTGGCGGAGACGCCCCTGGTCGTCCCGGTTCAGCACGTTGGGCAGCGTGTTCGTCGTGGCGAACTCGGTCAGCGCCCCCGCGTGCAGGTTCTCGCGCGCCTCCGGGGAAATGTAGGTGTGGGTGCAGTAAAAGTAGATGCGCCGCGGGCGCGTCCGTTCGTCGGCGTGCAGGAGGCCCGCCGCCTTGGCGATCGTGCCGCCGGTGCGCACCATGTCGTCGAGGATGAAGACCTCGCGATCCTTGAGCAGGGGCGCGTTCTCGGGCAACTCCATCTCCACGCTGCGTTGCCCGAGACGCTGCTTCTCGAGCACCACCACCTCGGCATCCTTGAGGCCAGTGAAACGCTGGACGCTGCGCACGAAGTCCTCGGCGCCCCGGTCCGGCGCCACCAGGCCCACGTTCTCGCCGAGCCCCTTCGGGTTCGACACCTGGAGGATGTAGTGGGCGACCAGGTAGGCGATGTCCAGGTTGAAGAACGCGGAACGTCCCCCGTTCGTGCCGTACACCTCGTCGTAGATCTTCCCGAGCACGTCCGGCTTGTGGTTGTGCACGGCGACCACCTGGTCGACGCCGGCCCCTTTCAGCATCTGCGCGTACAGATGCGCCGACGCCGGCTGTCCGTCGAACTTCTTGTACGACTCGGGGCCCGTCATCTGGGGATGGTCCGTCGAGTGCGGTCCCCGGTCCTGGGCCGAGAAGAACAGGTCCGGTTCGACCAGCACGACACGTTCAGCGCCGTTCTCCTTGGCCGCGGACGCGATCAGGAGGTTGCGCATCGCAAGCTCCACCCGGGTGTGCTGCGGGGACGACGTGGAGATGAGGTAGACGCGCTTGCCCTCGAGGTGGCTGCCGATACCCTCGAGATCGGTCGCATCGTTGATGAAGCGGGGACAGAACTCCGTGTTGGCGAACGTCTTCAGCGAGATGACGTCGGAGACTTGGGGTTCCTGTCCTACGTGGTGGGCGGTGTCGAGCGCGAACGAGGCATCCGACCAGTTGGACACGATCATCAGATCGTTCCGGTAGTGCAGTCCGCCGTCCATCTTCCCCCTTTTCGCGCCTCCCCGCGGCCGCTGCCGGACCCGGCGCCAAGTGTGCCGTTTCCCCCTGGGAGCGCGCGCGGGCGATCATAACACCGCGCCCCTTCGCGGAGGGGCGTCGCGTCGCGCGGCAGGCGGTCCGGGACAGGGTCCGCGTCAGTCGGCGGCCGACAACCGGCCCTTGAGGCCCGCGACCTCGAGTTCGAGCGCGGCGACGCGCTCCTCAAGCTCCGCAAGCCGTCCGGTGCGCGGTTCCGCCCGGGGCGTCACCACTTCCTGCTCCACGGACTCGATCGCGCCGGACAGCAGGTGCGCGTACTGATGGTCCCGGCGCCCGGGAACTCGCGCGAGCCTCGCGACCACCGCGCCACCCTCGCGGTCGGAATCCATCAGCCGAAGCAGCGTCTCGACGACCGCCTCGTTGTCGGCGAAGGCGTGCAGGCGACCGCTCCGCGACCGGAGTTCGCCCGGGGTCTGCGGCCCACGCAGGAGGAGCAGGCAGACCACCGCGTACTCGTCCTCCGCCAGGGTCAGGTCGCTCAGCATCGTGTTGCACAAGCGCTGCCGGTACTTCACGACGCCGGTTCTGAAGTTCTCCTCGCTGGTGACGAGCGACTTGTCGTCCAGGTCCCGGGCCACCCGTTCGACCGTCGTGCGCTCCAGCGCCAGCACCGGGTCCCGGCTGGATTTCTGGTTGCAGGCGGCCGTCAGCGCATTGAGCGTCAGCGGGCACTGGTCCGGCGTCAGCACGGCCTTCTCCATGAGGCAGCCGATGACGCGCGCCTCGTGGGGGCTCAGGTGGATGCGGGGCATGGCGCGGACCGTAGGAGAGTGGGCGGCGCACGTTAGACGCCCGCCACCCGACGGTCAACCGCGCGTCACTCGGGCTCCGGGTCGGTCTTCGCCCGGTACTCGCAGAGGTCCTCGATGACGCACGAGCCGCAGCGTGGCTTGCGCGCGATGCACACGTAGCGTCCGTGCAGGATCAGCCAGTGGTGGGCGTCCCGCTTGAACTCGGCCGGAGTGAACCGGAGCAGCTTGTCCTCCACCTGGCGCGGCGTCTTGCCCGGCGCGAGCCGCGTCCGGTTGGCGACCCGGAAGATGTGCGTGTCGACGGCGATGGTCGGCTCGCCGAACGCGGTGTTCAGGACGACGTTCGCCGTCTTGCGGCCGACCCCGGGCAGCGACTCGAGCGCGGCACGGTCGCGCGGTATTTCGCTGCCGTGAAGCTCGACCAGCAAGGCGCAGGTCTTCAGGATGTTCTCGGCCTTGGTGTTGAAGAGACCGATGGACTTGATGTGTTCCTTCAGGCGGTCGAGGCCCAGGGCGAGCATCGCTTCCGGCGTCGCCGCTTCCTCGAAGAGGGTCTTCGTCGCCAGGTTCACGCTCACGTCCGTCGCCTGCGCGGAAAGGATCACCGAGACGAGGAGTTCGAAGGGAGATCGGTGTTTGAGTTCCGTGGTCGGAGCCGGATCCTCCCGTTGCAGGCGCTCGTAGATCTCCTGGCGCTTCGCCTTGTTCACCCGACCCCCAAGCCATCGACCGGGAGACCATTAGACTCCGCGCGGTCACGATCGGTCCAATGCCTCGGCGTCGAGGTCCTGGCGCACGCGATGCGTTAAAGTCGTAAAATCCGCAGGAACTCGGCCATATTCTCACTTTATCCTCAAATCGACCCGACGGAACCTCGCTGTGAACGAAAAGTCCTCACCTTCGGCCATCGTCGACGCGATGCCGGAGGTCTTTGTCTCGCACGCACCGATCAGCGCGGAGGTGTCGCGCCGCGTCGCCCGGGGGCGCCTGCGCAAGCTCGCCACCCGCCTGTATACGCGGGACCCGGACACCGACGCGGCGGTCCTCGTGCGTCGCAACCTGTGGGACATCGTCGCCGGCTACTTCCCGGGAGCCTTGTTGGCCGACCGCACCGCCCTGGAGCTTGAGCCGGCGCGCGACGGCTCCGTGTGCCTGGTTACGCAACGCGGAGCCGACATCGCGCTGCCAGGGATCGTGCTACGGCCCCGCCGCGGGGCTCCACCCACCGCCGAAGATCGACCGTTTCTCGCCGGACTGTTCCTGAGCTCGCCGGCGCGCGCCTACCTGGACAACCTGCGGGCATCACGGACACGGCGCGGCCGACTGCCCCGTACGCTGCATCGACGAGACATCGAGGCGCACCTTGAGCGCATGTTCGCAGCCGCGGGCGAGACCGCCGGCAACCGTCTGCGCCAGGACGCCCGCCGTGTCGCGCCCGCCATCGACCGCATGGCACAGCTCGCGGAACTCGACGCCATCGTCGGGGCGCTCGCGGGCACTCGCGAGGCCCGGCTCTCGGCCCCCACGGCGCGCGCTCGGGCGGCCGGACAGCCTTATGACCCAGCTCGCCTGACGCTGCTCGGCGAACTGCATGCCGAGCTGCTGCGTACCCCCTGCCCGTCGCGCCCTCCGCAGCGGCGCGACGGCATCGGTACCGCGACGCTCGCGTTCTTCGAAGCCTACTTCTCGAACTACATCGAGGGAACGGAGTTCACGCCGGAGGAAGCGGAGGCGATCGTCTTCGCCGGGCGCATCCCCGACCGGCTTCCGGCCGACGCACACGACGTGCTGGGCGTTTGGCGCATCGTGTCCGACGCGGCCGAGATGCGTCGTCTCCCGGCAACCGCGGCGGAGCTCATCGAGGTGCTGCGCGAACGTCATGCAGGCATGTTCGAGCGACGCCCCGACGGGGCGCCAGGCCAGTTCAAGACCGCCCCGAACCGCGTCGGCGCAATCGAGTTCGTACAGCCGGACGCGGTCGTCGGCACTCTGGAGCGCGGTTTCGATCTGTACGAGACACTCGATGCGCCGTTCCACCGTGCCGCATTCATCCATTTCCTGATCTCCGAAGTACACCCTTTCGCCGACGGCAACGGACGCATCGCGCGCATCATGATGAACGCCGAACTCGTCGACGGAGATCAGGAGCGTATCGTCATTCCCACGGTGTACCGTGACAACTACATCGCCGGCCAGCGGGCGCTGACCGCCGGCCATGGTGCAGTGCCGATGCTGCGCATGCTCGACTTCGCCTGGGACTGGACGGCGTCCGTCCCGTGGCGCGACGTGGAGACAACGAAGGCCACGCTCCGGGCGTGCCGCGCCTTCGACACCGCGGACGACGCGAATCCCCGCGAGACCCGGCTGACGATGCCGCCACGTCCCGCCGGATCCAGCGGCGCGCACATCCCCTGAGCCCGTCCCCGCCCACCCCGCGAGTCCGGTTCGGGTGTCGCTGGTATATTGCCCGACCCATGCACATCGACAGGTTCGAGATCGTCACGGTGCAGGTCAGCGCGCGCACGACCTGGCTCCATGTCCTCCTGCACACCAATCTCGGGCTGGTCGGAGTTGCCGAGGCATCCCTGGGCAACCGCCGGGAACTGCCCGAACTCGGACAGTTCTTCGCCCTCGTCAAGGATCGGCCGGTCCCGGACGTGGAGACTTACCGCCGCCGCGGCCGCTCGATGGCGGCCCAGGGCGGACTGCGCGCGGCGACGGCCTTCAGCGCCATCGAGCATGCCCTCTGGGACCTCGCGGGCAAGGCCGAGGGCGTGCCCGCCCATGCGCTGCTCGGCGAGCGCGTCCGGGACGACGTGCTCCTCTACGGGAACATCAACCGGATGACGTCGGAGCGTACGCCCGACGGCTTCGCTGCGAGCGCGGAGCGGGCAGTGGCGGCGGGCTTCCGCGCGCTCAAGGCCGCCCCGTTCGACGGCTTTCCGCCCCGCTCGGACCCGGCAGGCGTGCGGGCGGCCATCGATCTCGGCATCCGCTGCCTCGAGTCGATCCGCGCGGCGGTCGGACCGGACATCGCGCTCAAGGTGGACTGCCACAGCCACTTCACCGAAGCGGAGGCCGTCCGGATCGCGGAGCGGCTCGAACCCGTCGGTCTCGACTGGTACGAGGAGCCGGTTCCGGCGGCAGACGCCGCGGCGACGGCTCGCATCCGCGAGGCCGTGCAGCAGCGGCTTGCCGGCGGCGAGATGAGCTTCGGTGTCGAGGGATTCGCGCCGCTCCTCGACGAGCACGCCGTCGACGTCGTCATGCCCGACACGATGCACTGCGGCGGACTGGCCGAGGGACTGGCCATCGCCCACGCCGCCGACGACGCCGGCATCGCGGTCTCGCCGCACAACGCGGCCGGGCCCGTGTCGACGGCGGCGGCGCTGCAGCTCTGCGCCGTGGCGCCGGGGGTCGAGAGTCTCGAGCTCCAGTGGGGAGAGGTGCCCTGGCGGGCGGACCTCGTCGAGCCTCCCGAGCGGTTCGAAGACGGTCGCATGGCGATCCCCGACACGCCCGGGCTCGGGGTGAGGTTGCTGGACCCCCCCGCCTGACCCCCGGTCGAGCGCTGTTCGCCGGAGAGGCGCCCGGCCGACAGTCCCTGCCCGGCTGCCGCGGAGATGTCCACGGCCGCACCGTTGTCCGCGTGGCGGTGGAGCGGATGGAGCCCGGCGCGCCGGTGGAGTTGGGCGAAACGTTGAGGGAGGCGACGATGACCCTGGCGGAACGGATGGGGGAGTGGCCCGTGCGGTGGTGCCGCGAGGGCGTGGCGCAGGGACGGCGCGAGGGTGTGGCGGAAGGCGTGGCGCAGCAGCGCGCCGTGCTGCGGCGTCAGGCGGCGCAGCGTTTCGGCGACGCCGTCGGCGGCGAGCTCGAGGCCATGCTTCGGGATACGGAGGACTGGGATCGGCTCGGCGCGGTTGCCGATCTGATCCTGAGCGCGGACGGCGGTTCGGACTTCAAGGCGCGGGTGGCCGGCGTGCTGCGCCGACCGGAGTAGCCCGGATGTCGCACCAGGCCGCTTGTGCATGGGACGCAAGCGCTTGGTGCCCCAAGGTTCAGGGGTTTCATTCGACCAGTTCCCGCACCTCGTCCGCGAAACACAGCCACTTCCGCGGCCGGATGCGGCCGATGTCGGCCTCGCCGCAAAAGAGGCGCGGGTAGGGCGCGGTCATGCGTTCGGGGTTCGGCGCGCCGTTCGTGTCCCGCTACGCCGCCGGCTCGTACCAGATCGGCGACGAGAATGCCCGCTCCTGGATCGTGCTGGGGACGACCCCCCGTGGGGTCGTTCCCGCACGGATGGCGTCCCAGGTCGACCACCGGCACGTCGGGTTCTCCAGTACGCGCACGTAGTAGAACGCGCGCTCGCGCGGATCGAAGTCCGGGTCGCTCCAGAGCGCGGTGAGTTCCGCCGCCCCGACGCCTTCCGAGATGCTGCAGTCCGTGAGGTCCACCGTCGCGCCGTTGTCCGGGCAGCGGTGCGTCGCGGAATCGACGGCGAGACCGTCGGAGCAGGCCACGTCGTACACGCGCTCCTGCGCGCGGCCGTCCGCGACCCAGCCCTTGACCACCTGCAGGCGCTGGAGCTTGGCGGCCTGCGGATCCTGCGCCGCCCACACCAGGAAGCCGGGTGCGCCGGACTCATGCGCGAAGAGGTCGCCGCCCATCGGCACGCCCACCTCGTAGGCCTCGGCGATGTTGTCCGCGTCCAGCATCTCCTCGGACAGGCCGTAGCCGCCGAAGAAGCGCAGGCGTATCCACGTGCCGGTCGTCGAGAACGTCTCCTTGCGACGCAGGGCGTCGAAGATGGCGCCGCGGGCGTTTTCTTCCGCCCACACGCCGGCGAGGCCCGACGCGCCGAAATAGATGTTCGCCCCCTCCGTGTAGCCGGAGGTCTCGTCGTCTGGATTGACGGGCACCGACCCCCTGCCCACCGGTGCGCTGTCGAGCGTGCCGACCTTGCTGACAAAGCGGTCCTCGTCGAACACTTCCCCGCTGTTGTGGGTGTCGCTCGACCCGATGACGCCGAAGCGGTAAGGGTTGAGGTCCTCCTCGGCCTGCATCAGCAGGCCGTTCATCCACGCCTCCCGCGCATAACTGCCCTGGGGACGGCTCTTGATCACCGTCGCCACCCGGTAAGGCATGATCTCGAAGTCCGCCCACTCGTCGTTGGGCGAAAGGAACGGGTGCGTGTCCGACGTGCCCTTGATCTGGGTGTTCTCGATCAACGGTTCGTTGCGCATCCGGGTGGTCGCGTAGGCCGCGTCGATCGGGCTGCCGTCGGTCTGCGTGAGCTCGAACATGCGGCCGTTCGAACCGTTGGAGTTATGGGGAATCGCGAGGGCGTCCATGCCCCGCCGGCGCTGCCGGTCCATCCACGCCCAGAGGTCTTCGGGGTTCAGCGAGTCGAGCCGCGAGAACGGGATTTCCGGGGCGGTGTCGCCGCGAAACACGACGTTGCGGTGCAGATTGCCCCGGTCGGTGGGGTACGAAGACGTGTATTCGTACGCGATGAACGTCGTGAGTTCGCCGGGGGCGTAGTTGCGGTTCGCCGACGCGACGATGTCGGCCCACCCGGTCTTGACGTCGGTCTCACTGAAGTTGTCGCTCAGGAACTGGCCCGCCGTGCGGAAGGCCCGGCTACGTTCGGCCCTCGTCTCCGCGTCGAGGAAGGCCCTCGCCTGCGGGTCGTCGTGCAGCGGGTGCGCCTGCTCCGTCATCGCCGACCACATGCCGAGGTAGAACCCGTGGTCCGTGACGGCATAGAAGTCCAGGGGCCGGTCGAGCTGTATGTCGAAGCCCGACGGATGCCGTAGCGGTTCGCCGCGGGCGAAGGCGTAGGCGTCGTCCGGGTTGGTCCGCGTCCCGAACAGGAACGCGTCGAAGGAGTACCGGGTGTGGATGTGCAGGTCGCCGAAGTACGCCTGCCGCTCCGCGGCCGAGCCCGGCACCGCGCCCAACGCGCCCAGCAAAGCGCCCACCCACGCGCCCAGCAGCGCGGCCGTCCTCATCGTCCTTCGCATGATCACTCCTTCTGCCGCGCGGACGCGCGGGCATCCTCTACCCTGTCGTTGCCGCTCTCCGCCACCTCACCGTCACCGCAGGGGCGACGTCGGTGCCGTCCCCGTCCCACTTCGCGAATCCGCCCCGCGGTCCGGCAGGTGTCCGAACAGAACCGGGACGAGCCGTAGGGCACGAACCACTCCGAACACACGGGGCACTGGATCGGTTCGGATTTCGGGGGCTTGAGCTGGCCGGCCCGCCGCGCTTCGAGCAGCTTGGCGATGGTGCGGTTCCGGCGGGCCATCTCGCGGAACTCGCGGTCGCCGACGTCGAGCAGGTCCAGGATCGTTCCGGCTTCGAGCCGCGGCGACCGCAGCAGCAACTCTATGGCTTTCTCTTCGAGGGTCATGACCCCACCCCGAACGGACGGCCCGAAAGTCGGACTGCCCTATAGGAGCCGGGACACGGCGTGTTGTCAACTACCGCAATGTACCGGCCCCCAGCGCTCCGTCCGTTACGCGTCAGGTCGTCAGCCAGCCGAACTGCTGGGGCTTGCGGCCCGCCCGCGGGTTGAGGGGAACGTTGATGAGCGCCGGGCCATCGAACGCCATCGCCTCGTCGAGCGCGCCGCGCAGGTCCGCCGTGTCCTCCACGTACAGGCCCTTGCCGCCGAGGGCTTCCATCATGCCCTCGTAGTGCGCGCCGTAGGTCAGGTAGAACGGAGGCGGCGTCTGCCCTTCTTCCAGGGGTCCTATACCGCCGCCGATGCCGCCGTTGTTGAGGACGATCAGCTTCACGGGCAGCTTGTAGCGGACCATCGTCTCGATCTCCATGCCCGAGAACCCGAACGCGCTGTCGCCCTGGACCGAGACGACCGGCTTGTCCGGATTCGCGACGGCGGCCGCGACCGCGAACCCGAGCCCGATGCCCATCGTGCCGTAGGTGCCGGCGTCGAGTCGGTGCCGGGGCGCGTGGTTCGGCATCTGGGTCCTGCCGATGTCCATGGTGTTCGCGCCCTCGCCGATGATGATGGCGTCCTCCGGAAGCCACTCCACGATGTCGCGATAGGCGCGGTAGTAGTTCATCGGCGACGCCTCGTCCTCGACCATCGGACGGATCGACTCCGCGTTGGCGTCCGCCTTCTCCTTGAGCACCGCGCGCCATTCCGTCTCCGCGGGGTAGAACCACTGGCGGTTCGACAGGGAGGTGTTGAGCTGGCCGACCACCGCCTTCCCGTCTCCCACGAGCGCGACTTCCGCGGGCACGTTGCGGCCGATCTCCTCCTGCTCGATGTCGAGCTGGATGACGCGCACGCCGGGCTTGAAGCGGGGCGGCAGGCCGAAGTGCATGATCCAGTTGAGCCGCGCGCCCATCAGGAACACCACGTCCGCCTCGCGCAGCGCCGTGCTGCGGGCGGCGCCCACCGATAGCGGGTCCGTGTCGGGCATGATGCCCTTGCCCATGGGCGAGGCCAGGAACGGCAACTGCGTCCGTTCGACGAACTCCCGTACCTCGTCCTCGGCGCGGGACCAGGCCATGCCCTTGCCGAGGATCACCAGCGGACGCTCCGCCGACTCGAGCACGTCGAGGGCGCGTTCCACGGCGTCCGCATCGGCCTGCGGGCGCGCCGGCGAGGCCGGCGGCGCGGCGACGGCCACGTTCGCGTCCTCCGCCTCGGCGCGGATGATGTCGTCCGGGAAATCGAGATACACGGGGCCCGGCCGCCCGTTCTGGGCCGTGCGAATCGCCTGTTCCACGTAGTACGGGATGCGCTCCACGCGGTCGATGCCGTGGGCGTACTTGCAGTACGGCGCCGCGAGCTCGGTCTGCCGCTCTTCCTGGAAGGCCCCCATGCCGTTCTGGTAGGTCGGGGACGCGCCGCCGATCAGGATCATGGGCCAGCAGTTCTCGCGCGCGTTGGCGAGTCCGGCGAAGGCGTGGATCACGCCGGGACCCGACACCACCAGGCACGCCTGCGTGCGACCCGTCAGGTAGCTCGCCGCCTGTGCGGCGTAGCTCGCCGACTGCTCGTTGCGCATGCCGATGAAGGTGATGCCTTCCTTCTGCGCCGCGGCCGCAACGCCCTGGACGGGAAAGCCCACGATGCCGAACATGTAATCGACGCCCTGCGCTTTCAGGCTGCGCGCCATCAGGGTCGCGCCATCAACCGTGGCCATGAATCCTCCCCAACGTGAGTGCGAAACAAACCGCTAACGTAGCAGGGTGTCCTGCCCGACGCCACCGCGCCGCGCCGGACACCCTGCGCGGCGAGCACTGCGGGAAAGACCGTGGGGGACGCTGATGCACAGCGGGGGGACGGGCGACTCAAGGGTCGTTCCTACTTCGGCTGCGCTCCCCCATCCACGGGTCGGGTCGCCTGGAGCACCCTTGTCGCAGCGCCGATCATGGAGGTGATGCACAACTGCTCCGGAACGTCGATCGCCTGCTCCTTGAGCGTGTGCTTGTAGGCCACGCGGTCCATGAAGGGGATGAGCAGGTGGAACCCTGCGGCAAGCGTGCGCGAGTAGCGTCCCAGCGTCTCGATAACGTACGCGCTCTGCTGCGGCACCACCACCGCGGTCTTCACGATGACGATGATCGCGAGGATGCTGACCACACCCGCGACAATGAGCGTTTCCATCTGTCGCCTCCCGTTCCCGCTCAGTCCTCGATACGTTCGAGCCCCGGTTCCGCCTCGCCGCCTGTTTCGTCCGGTCCGAGCGCCTCGATGGACAGACCCGCGCCGCGCGTCCCGACGACCCGCGCCGGTGTGTCCGCGGCGATGGGCCCGACGCCGACATTGGTCGCGGTCCACTGCGAGCCACGCAGTTCCACGCGCGTCTGTTCCCCGACCGCAAGGTTCCGGGAGACCCGGACCACCTCGCCTGCCGGCGTGTTGTCGAAGCCGGGCATCCGCGCGCGCAAACGGAGGTACAGACGCTTCCTGAACAGGAGCATGGAGGCAATTGCCAGGACTGCGAACAGGAGCCACTGTTCCCACAGCGCCAGGTCACCGCCAGCGAGCTGCACGAGGCCCACGACCAGCGCGGAGACCCCGAGGAAAATGAAGTAGAAGGCGAGGTCCGCGCCTATCAACTCGATGCCCGCCAGGACGCAGCCGACGATCAGCCAAGCCCACCAAGGCATCGCGGACCTCCCGTGTTTCCGGTTCGGTTCGGGCACGGATTCTAGGGGCTCGGGCCCTGGAACGGAACGGCGGCGCGGCCTCGGGCGCAGCTCCCGCGCAGGCTCCTGGGCTGGCATGGTCAATCGAATCCGCTTTTGGTAGGTTACGCGCCCTCGCGAAAGCGCAGCTTGCGCGCAGCTTGCAGACCCGAGGCAACATGGCGGCAGACGACACCCCCACCAGGTCCTCCTCTGCTTCGTCGAGCGAACCGGGCAACCCGCCCAGGGCTCGCATCGGGGCCGGGGGGGCGTCCGGAGTAGCAACGCCCGGCGGGGACTCTCCCTTCCGCAGCTTCAAGCCCTACGAGCCGGCCGACGACGAGCCCTACATGGGGCCGGCGCAACTCGAGCACTTCCGCGACATCCTGCTGAGATGGCGCCACCAGCTCATGGAGGAGGTCGACCGGACGGTCAACCACATGCAGGACGAGGCCGCCAACTTCCCCGACCCCGCCGACCGCGCGACGCAGGAGGAAGAGTTCAGCATCGAGCTCAAGACGCGCGACCGGGAGCGGAAGCTCATCAAGAAGATCGCGGACACCCTCGAGCGCATCGACCAGGAAGACTACGGTTACTGTGACACGTGCGGCGTGGAGATCGGCCTGCGGCGCCTCGAGGCCCGGCCGACGGCGTCGCAGTGCGTGGACTGCAAGGCGCTTGCGGAACTGCGCGAGAAGCAGCTCCACGCCTGATCCCCGGCCAACCGCCGCGATATGCCCCGACGGGCTCGCGCGGTGACCTCGCCGTCCGCATCCGACCCGCCGGCACTCTCCGCCGATCGCGCGCGGCCCTACGTCGGCCGCTTCGCGCCCACGCCTTCGGGTCCGCTGCACTTCGGCTCTCTCCTGACGGCGGTGGCAAGCTTCCTGGACGCCCGCGCCCATGCGGGAACGTGGCGGCTGCGCATCGACGACCTCGACACGCCGCGCCGCGTCCCCGGAGCGACTGACGGCATCCTCCGGACGCTTGCCGAACACGCGCTGCACTGGGACGGACCCGTGGCTTTCCAGAGCGACCACGTCGCGGACTACCGGTCGGCGCTCGCGCAGCTTTCCGGCCAGGGCCTGTGCTTCCGCTGCACCTGCTCGCGCAAGGACCTCCGCGGGCACCGCATCTATCCCGGCACGTGCCGGACCCGGAACGTGCCGCGGGGTCAGGAGGCCGCGGTGCGCATCCGCGCACCCGAGACGGACTACGCCTTCGAGGATCGGCTGCAGGGCCGCCACACGGAGTGCCTGTCCCGGGCGACGGGCGACTTCGTCGTCGCCCGCCGGGACGGCCTGACGGCGTACCAGCTCGCGGTAGTCGTTGACGACGCCGCGATGGGCGTGACGGACGTGGTCCGCGGCGCCGACCTCCTCGACAACACGCCCCGGCAGCTCTTCCTCGCGGAGCGGCTCGGCATCGAGAAGCCGCGTTACCTGCACCTCCCGGTGATCGCGGATCGAAGCGGCGCCAAACTCTCGAAGCGCACCGCCGCCTCGACGATCGGAACCGGCGCTCCGGAGCGGAACCTGCAATGGACCCTGCAACTCCTGGGGCTCGAGCCGCCCTCGCACGCCGCGCCAGAGGCACTGCTCGCCTGGGCCGTGCCGCGCTGGGACAGCGCGCGTCTGCCACGGGGTACCAGCTTCACCAACTGGACGAGCCTCTGAGGCGGCCGCCCGCAAGCGCGCCCGCAGGCGCGCCCACGGCGCCCCGGAGCCAGCGGCAAGCCGAGCCGCATGGCTCCGGCTCCGGGGCGCTGATAAGATCGCGCCGACCATGACAAACATCCTGGTTGTCGATCCCGACGCACAGCGCCGAGCCGGTCTGCGCAGCCACCTCGAGCGCCACGGCTTCGGTGTCGTGGAAGCCGACGGCCATGACCTGTTGCAGGGCCTCGACGCCGGGGAGGTCGCCGCGGTCGTGGCCAACGCGCGCCTGCCCGCGGGCAGCGGCAGCGGCCTCGTGCCCCTGGCACGCCCGACGCCGGTGATCCTCTTCTCCGACGACGCCAACATAGCCGCCGCCGTGTCCGCGGTCCGGGGGGGCGCGGCGGACTATCTCGCCTGGCCGGCCTCCGCCGACGCCCTGGCGTCCTCCGTCAGGCGCGCCGCCACAGGCGGAGCCGCGGACGCGGAGGCATTCGGTGACGCCGGCGGAGACTGGCCGATCCTGGGGTCCTGTCCCGCCATGCTCGATCTCTTCGAGCGCATCCGGGCGGCCGCACCCACGGACGCCCCGGTGCTGGTGAAGGGGGAGTCGGGCACGGGCAAGGAACTCGTCGCGCGGGCGCTGCACGCCCGCGGACCCCGCCGCCAGGCTCCCATGATCACCCTCAACTGCGCCGCCATTCCGGATGCGCTCATCGAGTCCGAGCTGTTCGGCCACGGGCCCCCGGACTCGGGGAACGCCCCGCCCGCGGGACTGGTCGCCGCGGCCGCCGCCGGGACCCTGTTCCTGAACGAAGTCGCGGAGCTCCCCGCGCCCGCGCAGGAGCGCCTCCTCGGCGTGCTCCGGCGAAGCGGACCGAACGCGAGCCGGTCACCCGACGTGCGGCTGATCGCGGCCACGCATCGGAACCTGGAGACGCTGGTCGAGCACGGGCAGTTTCGCGGGGACCTCCTCGAGCGGCTCGGGGGCGTCACGCTGCACGTACCGCCGCTGCGCGAGCGCGGCGCGGACATCGCCTCCCTCGCCCGGGTCCTCGCGCGCCGCGCCGCCGCGCGGTTGAGCAAGCCCGAACCCCGGTTCTCGAGCGACGCCGTCGCCGCCATCGAGGCGTACCACTGGCCCGGAAACGTCCGGGAGCTCGAGAACGCGGTCGAGCGCGCGGCCATCCTCGCCGACGGCGGGGAGATCCACGCCGCGCTCCTCGCCATCGACGCCGCCCCGCGCGAGCCGGACATGGCCGCGTTGCCGGTGGACGGGGAAGACGCCGTCTCGCTCGAAGGTTACTTCGTCCGGTTCGTCACCGAGTACCAGGACCAGTACACGGAAACCGAACTCGCCGCGAGGCTCGGTATCAGCCGGAAAAACCTCTGGGAAAGGCGCAAGCGGCACGGCATCCCCCGCCGCCGTACCCGCAAGCGCGGCCCGCGCCAGGATCCCGGTTGAGCGATGCGCTCCTTACCGTCTTCGCCCCGGATTTGGACATCTCCTTGTCCCGCGCTTTGTCTTTTCCTCTCCGGCCCCCTAACATCGCTACCCGTCTCGAGTCCCTGAACGACGCCGATGTGGACAACCGAGTCGAGTCCTCCAGGTAGCGTGTCCGAGTCGCTTTGACGGAACGCAAGCCCGTCCGGGTCGCACATCCCGATCTCGCGGAGGCGAAGGTTTCGGCCAACGCCGTCACCGTCGTCGACAGCCTGCGGAACGCCGGCTACCAGGCTTACCTGGTGGGGGGATGCGTGCGGGATCTCCTGCTCGGAGGCACCCCCAAGGACTTCGACGTCGCGACCGACGCCACCCCGCAGGAGGTCAAGACGGTCTTCCCCCGGGCCCGCCTGATCGGACGCCGTTTCCGCATCGCCCACGTCCGTTTCCGGCGCGAGTTCATCGAGGTGTCGACGTTCCGGCGCCGCAACGAGGACGACGACGACCAGGCCGACGCCAATCACCTCTCCGCGGACGGCGTGCTGCTGAGCGACAACGTCTACGGCACCCTGGACGAGGACGCCTTCCGCCGGGACTTCACCGTCAACGCGCTCTACTACGACCCCGTCGAAGACACGGTCCTCGACTACACCAGCGGCCTCGAGGACATCGAGACGAGGACGCTGCGCACCATCGGCGAGCCCGAGGAACGCCTGCGCGAGGATCCGGTGCGCATCCTGCGCGCGATGCGGTTCGCCGCGAAGCTCGGCTTCGATCTCGACCCCGGGACGCGCGACGCCATCGCACCGATGTCCGAGTTGCTGACGGCCATTCCCCCGGCGCGACTGTTCGACGAGTTCAACAAGCTCTTCATGAACGGTCATGCCGTCGCGGCCTGGTCCCTGATGTGGGAGTTCGGGCTGCCGGAGATCCTGTTCCCGCTCTCCGAAGAAGACGACGGGCTCGTACGCGCGGCGCTCGAGAGCACGGACGGGCGCGTCGCCGAGGACAAGCCCGTCACGCCCGGATTCCTGCTGGCCGCCATGTGCTGGCCCGAGTTCCAGCGGCGTACCGCGCTGTCCGCCACCGCCAACAACGCCGCCGACGAACGGCTGAAGGCCGCGCACAGCGTCATCGGCGAGCAGCAACTGACGATCGCGTTTCCGCGTCGGCTGTCCATGTTCATCCGGGACGTGTGGCGACTGCAGAGCAGCCTGGAGCGACGGCCGCCCCGCAACCTCAAGCGCACGCTCGCCCATCCCCGCTTCCGCGCGGCCTACGACTTCCTCGTGCTCCGGGCCGAGACGGGCGAGGCGGACCCCGAACTCGCCCAATGGTGGACGGACGTGCAGGAGACCTCCGGGGAGGACGGCGGATCGACGGCCGTCCCCTCGAGACCCGCCGGGAGAAGGCGCCGGCGGCGGCGCGGCCGCGGCCGGCCGAACCCCGAGCCGGCCCCGTGACGGGCCGGGCCGGATAGCGTGCACACGTCCACGCCTCCGTGACTCCCGTTCCCGCGCCGCAGCGCGCCGACACCGGGGACGACCTGCCTCGCCATATCGCCGTGGAGGGGCCGATCGGCGTCGGCAAGACCACGCTGGCGACCCGTCTGTCGCAGGCGTTGCGGTATCCGCTGCTCCTCGAGCCGACCACCGAGAATCCCTTCCTCGACCGGTTCTATCGCGAGGGCCGCCGGCATGCGCTGCCGACCCAGCTCTTCTTCCTCCTCCACCGTGCCCGCCAGGTCGCCGCCCTCGACGACGACCTCGTCGGCTCTCTCGTCGTCTCGGACTTCCTGATCGAGAAGGACCGCCTGTTCGCCGAACTCAACCTCGACCCCGACGAACTCGCCATCTACGAGCAGATCTGGCGCAGCCTGGACATCCGCCCGCCGGCGCCCGACCTCGTCATCTACCTCCAGGCTCCGCCGCCCGTGCTCATCGAGCGTATCCGCCACCGCGGCGTCGGCTTCGAACAGCACATCGGCGACGAGTACCTCACGAGCCTGTGCGCGGCATACACCCGCTTCTTCCACGACTACAGCGATGCGCCGCTCCTGATCGTCAACGCCGCCGAGATCGACTTCGCCCACGAGGATCGCCACTTCGAGGCGCTGCTGGCGCAACTGCAGGACTTCGACGGGGTCCGCAAGTACTTCAACCCCAACCCGAGGCTGTTGTAACGCCCAGGGCCGGCCCGCACGGCGCGGCCGGGATGCGCGTATATTTCTTACCTGACGGACCAAGACCAAGGGAGTGTCCCCATGAGCAGCCAGGCCCGTGCGAGGCCCGTGTCCATCCCGACGCTGAACGCCATGAAACGTCGGGGCGAGAAGTTCGCCGCGCTGACCGCCTACGACGCGCTGTTCGCCGACCTGATCAGCAGTGCGGGGGTGGACGTCCTGCTCGTGGGCGACTCGCTCGGGATGGTGCTGCAGGGACACGACAGCACGTTACCCGTCACGCTCTCGGACGTGATCTACCACATGGAGTGCGTGAAAACCGGCAACCAGGGCAGCCTGATCATGGCCGACCTCCCCTTCATGACCTACGCCTCCGAGTCCCAGTCCCTCGAGAGCGCCGCGGCGCTGATGCGAGCGGGCGCCCACATGGTCAAGCTCGAGGGCGGTGCGTGGCTCGCCGAGTCCACGCGCCTCCTGACGGAACGGGGCATCCCCGTCTGCGCGCACATGGGACTGACGCCGCAGTCGATCAATCGTCTCGGCGGCTACCGCGTGCAGGGACGCAACACCGAGAAGGCGAACGCCATCATCGAGGAGGCGACGATTCTCGAGCAGTCCGGCGCGTCGATCCTGCTGCTCGAGTGCGTGCCCGTCGAACTCGGGAGGACGATCACCGAACGCGTGAACGTTCCGGTGATCGGCATAGGCGCAGGTCCCCACACGGACGGCCAGATCATGGTCATGCACGACATGCTCGGCCTCACGCCGTCGATCATCAAGCCGCCCAAGTTCGTCAAGAACTTCCTGCCCGAGAGCACGTCCGGCATACCCGGCGCTTTCGAGGCCTTCGCGTCGGCCGTGAAGGAAGGGCGCTTCCCGGCCCCGGAGCACTGCTTCAACTGAAAGCGCGTCGAGGCGCCGTACGCCGTCCCATGCTCATCGCACACACGATCCGCGCCCTGCGCGCAGGGCTTGCCGAGCGGCAAGGCCCCGTCGGGCTGGTCCCCACGATGGGCAATCTCCACGACGGCCACCTGGCCCTGGTCACGGCGGCGGCCGACGCGTGCCGCACCACCGTCGCCTCCATATTCGTCAATCCGCTCCAGTTCGGCGCCGGCGAGGACTTCGAGGACTATCCGCGCACCTTGGACGCGGACGCAGCCCTGCTCGAAGGCCACGGCGTCGATATCCTGTTCGCGCCCGGCGTGGAGGAAGTCTATCCCGACGGCCGCGCGGACACCGCCGTCATCTCGGTGCCGGCGCTGTCGGGGCTGCTCTGCGGGGCGAACCGCCCCGGCCACTTCGACGGCGTCGCCACCGTCGTGGCCAAGCTGCTCAACATGGCGAGGCCCGATCGCGCCTACTTCGGCGAGAAGGACTGGCAACAGCTCGTGCTGATCCGGACGATGGCGCGCGCCCTGGACATGACCGCGGACATCGTCGGGGTCCCGACCGTGCGCGCGGCGGACGGATTGGCGCTCTCGAGCCGAAACCAGTACCTGTCGGAGGACGAACGCCGGGTCGCGGTGCAACTGCACCGCACGCTCATCGACATCCGCGAGGCGGTCGCCGGCGGCGCGCGCGATTTCGGCGCACTCGAAGACCAGGGCCGCAGCGCCCTCGCGACCGCCGGCTTCAAGGTGGACTACGTCGCCGTCCGCGACGCCGAGACCCTGACAGAGCCGCGCAACGACGGGCGCGCGCTCAGGGTCCTGGCCGCGGCGCGGCTCGGTCGGGCACGCCTGATCGACAACCTGGGCCTCCTTTCCGAATGAGCGGCCGAACGAGCGGCCGGGTGAGCGACCCACCGGACGCCCGGGCGTCCTGGAAGCGCCTGGGTTCGCTCGCCACGGAGACCGTCCGGACGCATCTGCGCGACCTCGCGCGCGACCCCGCGCGCTTCGCGTCGATGAGCCTTCGGGCCGGGCCGCTCCTCGTCGACTTCTCCCGGCAGCGCGCGAACGCAGGAGTCGTGTCCGCGCTCGTCGCCCTGGCCCGGGAGTCGCGCCTCGAAAACGCGATCGAGAGGCTGTTCGAAGGCGGCGAGGCGAATCCCACCGAGGGGCGCCCCGCACTGCACACCGCCGTCCGCGCCCCCTTCGACGAACGGCCTCCGAGCGTCGCCGCCGAGGTCGAAGCAGCTCGCGGACGCGTGCTTGCGATCGCGGAACGCGTCCGCAGCGGACGGTGGCCGGGCGTCTCTGGAAAGCCCGTCCGCAAGGTCGTGCACGTCGGCATCGGAGGCTCCCACCTCGGGCCGGAACTCGCGGTGCGGGCACTCGCGGACCGGCCGGGCCACATCGACCTCCGCTTCCTGGCGAACGCGGACGGCGGGTCTGCCCTCGAGACGCTCCGGGGACTCGACCCGGAACGGACGCTGGTCATCGTCGCCTCCAAGTCCTTCGACACCCTGGAGACCTTGGCCAACGCCCGCCACGCGCGGAGCTGGTTCATCGAGCGGACCGGGCGCGTCGACGCCATGGACCGGCACTTCCTCGCCGTGACCGCCAACCCCGGGGCGGCTGCGGCCTTCGGCATCCCGCCCGCGAACCAACTGCCGATGTGGGACTGGGTGGGCGGCCGTTTCTCACTCTGGTCGAGCGTCGGCCTGTCCGTCGCCATCGCCATCGGGGCGGCGCGTTTCGAGGAACTGCTCGGGGGCGCCCACGCCATGGACCGTCACTTCCGCGGTACCCGGCTCGAGAGAAACGCTCCAGCGCTGCTCGGCCTGTTCGGCATCTGGAACAGCAACTTCCTCGGCGCCGGCACCCACGCCGTCCTCCCTTACGACCGCCGCCTGGCCGGGCTCCCGGGCTACCTGCAGCAACTGGAGATGGAGAGCAACGGCAAGTCCGTGCGCATCGACGGCGAGCGCTCCGAGACGCATACGGCGCCGGTGGTATGGGGGGGCGAGGAGACCAACGGGCAGCATGCGTTCCACCAGTTGCTGCACCAGGGGACCCGTTCGTTCAGCGCGGACCTCATCGCTGTCGCCGAACCCGGCCACGACCTCGCCGAACGCCATCGCTGGCTGCTGGCGAACTGCCTGGGCCAGGGCAGCGCCCTGCTTGCGGGTCATGAAGCGGCGGCGGACGGCCCGGACGCAATCGCCCCCCACCGGGCCGTGCCGGGCAACCGCGCGACGACGACCCTCCTCCTCGACGCGCTGACGCCGGCGAGCCTCGGCGCCCTGCTCGCCCTCTACGAGCACAAGGTCTTCACGCAGGCGACCGTCTGGGGCATCAACCCCTTCGACCAGTGGGGGGTGGAACTCGGCAAGCGACTCGCCAACGACGTTTTCGACGCGCTCGCCGACGGCTCCGTGGCCGGCCTCGACGCAGCGACCGCCGGTCTGGTCGCCGAAGTGCGCAAGGGGTCTCCCTGAGGCCGGCCGGGAGTTGCCGAGCAACCCGGTTTCGGGAAAGCTAGCCGCCTGTCGGACCCGGACGCCGGGTTCCCGCCGGAGGCACACACATGGCGACCGTCTACCCCGTCCCCCACTCCGTAAAGGACCGGGCGCACCTCGACCGGGAGGCCTACCGGGCGCTGTACCGCCGCTCGATCGAAGATCCCGACGCCTTCTGGGCCGAAGAGGCGCGCCGCCGCCTCGACTGGATCGCCGAGTGGCACACGGTGTCAGAGTGGGACCTGCCCGCCGGCAGGATCGCGTGGTTCCTCGGGGGGCAACTGAACGCCTGCGTCAACTGCGTCGACCGGCACCTGCCCGCGCGGGCCGACCAGGCCGCCATCGTCTGGGAGGGCGACGATCCGGCGGACGCCAGCACCGTCACCTACCGCGAACTGCACGACGCCGTCTGCCGCCTTGCCAACGCGCTCAGGAGCCGCGGCGTGCGCAGGGGCGACCGCGTGTGCATCTACATGCCGATGATCCCGGAGGCCGCCTACGCGATGCTCGCGTGCGCGCGCATCGGCGCGACCCATTCGGTGGTGTTCGGCGGCTTCTCCCCGCAATCGCTCAAGGACCGCATCCTCGACTCGGACTGCCGCACCGTGATCACCGCCGACGAGGGCGTGCGTGGCGGTCGCATCGTCCCCCTCAAGCGCAACACCGACGCAGCGCTGGCCGACTGTCCCGACGTCGAGACCGTGCTCGTCGTGCGCCGCACCGGCGGCGACATCGACTGGGCCGAGGGCCGTGACGTCTGGTACCACGACCTCGTGCCCGGACAGCCGGCGACCTGCGACCCGGAGCCGATGGACGCGGAGGACGCGCTCTTCATCCTGTACACCTCCGGCAGCACCGGCAAGCCGAAGGGCGTGCAGCACGGTACCGGCGGCTACCTCCTCCACGCGGCGATGACCCACGAACTGGTCTTCGACTACCACGACGGCGACATCTACTGGTGCACCGCGGACGTGGGGTGGATCACCGGGCATTCCTACATCGTCTACGGCCCGCTCGCGAACGGCGCAACGACCCTGATGTTCGAGGGCGTGCCCACGTATCCCGACGCCTCGCGCGCCTGGCAGGTCGTGGACAAGCACGGCGTCAACATCTTCTACACGGCCCCCACCGCCATCCGCCAGTTGATGGGACAGGGCGACGAGTACGTGCGTTCGACCTCCCGCGCCACGTTGCGCATCCTCGGCAGCGTGGGGGAACCGATCAATCCGGAAGCGTGGGAGTGGTACCACGGGGTCGTGGGCGAGCGGCGCTGCCCGATCGTGGACACGTGGTGGCAGACCGAGACGGGCGGCATCATGATCTCGCCCCTGCCCGGCGCCACGGACCTGAAGCCCGGCTCCGCCACCCTGCCGCTCCCCGGGGTGCAGCCCGCGTTGCTCGACGCGGACGGCCGCGTCATCGAGGCGGCGGAAGCCTCCGGCAGCCTGGTGATCACGTCGTCCTGGCCGGGCCAGATCCGCACGGTGTACGGGGACCACCAGCGCGTCATCGACACGTACTACGCCGCGTTCCCCGGCTACTACCTCACCGGCGACGCCGCCCGCCGCGACGCGGACGGCTACTACTGGATCACCGGGCGAACCGACGACGTGATGAACGTCTCCGGGCACCGGCTCGGGACCGCCGAGGTGGAGTCCGCCCTCGTCGAGCACGAACTCGTGGCCGAGGCCGCCGTGGTCGGCTTCCCGCACGAGATCAAGGGCGAGGGCATCTACGCCTACGTGACCCTGATGGCGAGCACGGAGGAGGCGCCAGACGCCCTCCACGACGAACTGGTCCAGCTCGTGCGCGCCGAGATCGGGCCCTTCGCGCGTCCGGACGTCATCCAGCTCGCACCCGGACTGCCCAAGACGCGGTCCGGGAAGATCATGCGCCGCATCCTGCGCAAGATCGCCGCCAACGAGCTGGACGACCTCGGCAACACGACCACGCTCGCCGAGCCGTCCGTGATCGACGACCTGGTGGCGAACCGGGCTGGGGCGTAGGGCCAGCCCTCGTCGGCCTCGCGACGCCTGTGACCGCGCCGGGATCGTGCATCAATTCGAAGCGGGACGGGCCGGGTGGCCGAGGGTGGTTTCCCACCCCCGGCTCCCACAGATCCGGACGTGCCCAACTCGGGCATCCGGCTCCTCGGGCTACGGTTTAGCTGCGCGGTAGACGCTATGCACGACCTGCGGTCGGGGGAGCGGGTAGC
>JAJDTI010000100.1 GCA_022827245.1 Pseudomonadales bacterium
GGCGCGCCCTTCGGGAGATCGCCCTGCACGCCACTGCCGCGTTGTGGTCCTTGCCAATATGCTCGATATTCCCTGCGGACCACGCCTTGCATTGACGCGCAGGGCGAACTCTGAAGCGACAGAACACGCGTGACACGACACTGGGCCGTTCAGGCGAGCATGCGGTGGGTCGGGGCGCAGAACGCGTCGATGGGTATCTCGTGCGGGCACGCCCCGGCGCACGGCTGGCCGGAGCAGCCGAGACAGGCGCTTGCGTTGACTTCCAGCTTCGCGTACTCCTCCCGGGCGTAGCGCGGGTCCCCGTAGTCCGTCGCGTACATGCGCGTACGCATGATGTCCGGGATCGGCACGCCGTAGGGACACGCTCCCTCGCACTCGGCGCAGGCCTGGCGGCAGTAGGTGGCGCCGTTCAGCATCGCGTAGCGTTGGAGCAGGGCGAGGTCCTCGCTGGTGGTCCCCCGCGTCCCCGACGCCGCGAGAAACTCGTCGATCACCTCCTCGGAGTGCATGGTGATGATGAGGCCGTGCACCTTCTCGTCCGACAGGACCCAGCGGAACGCCGCCTGGGCGAAGGTCGTCCCATCGGTCTCGTATGGACGCATGTCGTTCAGCCGCGCCCCCATCAGCGTCTTCATGACGACCACGCCGACGTCCAGCGCCTGCGCCCTGGCAAGCGCCCGCGGCAGGTCGGGTTGCCGGGCGACGTAGTCGAGCCCCCGGGTGAAACGCGAAAAGAACGTCGGATCCTGTCCGAAGTTGTAGGCGACGAGCACCACGTCGACCATGTCGCGGTCGAAGGCGTAGTCGAGGCACTCGTACAGGCGCCCGCCGTGTCCGGACATGCCCGCGAAACGGATCTTGCCCTGCTCCTTCGCGCGCGCGACGAACTCGTGCCACTCCGGGTTCTCGAGGCGCGCGACATCGTTGACCGCGTGGCTGAAGAAAACGTCGAGGTAGTCCGTGCGCAGGCGGCGGAGCGACGTTTCGAGCGAACGCATCAGGGAGTCCCGGTCCCGGTCCGCCTGCGCCGCGGTCTTCGACACCAGTACGACATCGTGCCGCCGGCCGGCGAGCGCCCGGCCCATGGCGTTCTCCGAAGCGCCGCCCGTGTAGCCCTCCGCGGTGTCGAAGTAGTTGACGCCGAGATCGAGCGCATGGTGCACGAGCCGTTCGCCGCCCCGGCGCAGGCGGGTCGCGCCAAACGAGATGTCCGAGATCTCGAGGCCCGTCCGGCCGAGCCGCGTATACCTGCGCACCTGCCCTATCGGCCGTTCGGCGGGCGGGCCGAGAGGCCTTTTCTCCGCCGCGGCCACCAGGGGCGCGACGCCAGCCAGCGCGCCCATCCGCAACATGTCGCGACGTCCGAGCCTGTTCATGGCAACCTCCCGTTGCGTTGGTCCGGGACTATCCGGAACCGCCGGCGGCGTTGCCGTCCAGAGCTTCACATCCGCCGCCGGCGCGATGGCGGGACAGCTTACGCCCGCGGTACCCGGCTGTCATCCTCCTGGCAACCACCGGCGCTGGAAGGCTGGCCGTTCCCATACCTGAGAAAGGGAATTTTTCACATGAGGTAGCACTCTTAATGAATTGAAAGATATAACCCTAGACCAGGATACCGTCGCCTGCGGATCCCCACGACTCCGTCCCAGTCCCATCCCTTCCGGCGCGTCGGCTCACGGCTGCGAAGGCATGTCCCGCGTGGGCGCCCCGCCCCGCCAGCGCTCGTAGAACTCTTCGCTCGTATTGATGCGCGGATACGGCACATCGGGCACGTCCACCCCGAGGGCCTCGCACAGCGGCGCCCACCCGTCGTTGCCGTCGAACAGGACGAGCCTCTCCGGCGGCACCTCGCGCCGCACGCGAGCGACGTTCGCCTCGTAGACGGCGACCGCGCGGTCCCGGTCGGCCAGGTCGCCGTCGAAGGTCCCGTCGATGATGATCTCCTGCGCCATCGCCAGCCGTTCCCGGAGTTCCGCCTGACCCGATGCGAGCCCCTCCTCCATCGACTGGAAGATGGTCCGCCGCGCGCTCGCGAACCAGCCGTCCGCATCGCGCAGGGTGAGCAGGATCTTCGCGTCGGGATAGACCCGCATCAGCCGGGGCCAGAAGGCGGCGGTGGGCCAGTCCACGGCGGCCGCGTAGCCCTCGAAGAGTTCGCTCCAGGGGTCCTCGCCGCGCCAGGCCGCGCGCCACAACCCCACGTGGGACGGGTTCTCCGCAACTTCCGCCATGTGGTAGCACTTCGCGAAGCCCAGGGTCTCGAGGGCGCGCTTCAGTGAAAGCGTACCGGTCCGCCCGAAACCCGCTCCGATCACCTGCAACGTCATGTCCCCTCCTCCAGGCGCGCGGGATCCTCGTCGAAGAACTCCGACAGGCACGCGTACACCGCGGGATACGCCCACTTCAGTACGTCGGGCGCCAGGAAGAAGGTCTCGACGGTCACGGAGAAGAACTCCGCGGGATCCGCCGCCGCGTAGTCGTCGATGGCCGGTTCCTCCCCGGCGTCGACGGCGGCGCACAGGTCCTCGTAGGCGGACGAGAACGCGGCCGACCAGTTCCGCACCGACATGCCGCGCCGCAGCGGCGGCAGGCCGTTGTGGTCGCCCGTCAACTCGTCCATCTTGTGCGCGAACTCGTGCAGCACGACGTTGCCGACGAACGCGCCGTCGTCCCCGCCACGCCACGGGCGCGCCTCCTCCCAAGCCAGCACCACGGCACCCCCGTACATCGCCTCCCCGTCCAGTTCCTCGTAGCCCGTGTGCAGGATGCCGTCCTCGTCCAGGGACTCGCGCTCGGCGACGAAACCCTCCGGGTAGAGGATGATCGTCCGACATGCCCGCAGGTACTCGTAACCGAGGTGCAGCGCCAGCCGGCACGCCTGGGCGGCCACCGCGACCCGCATGTAGTCGGTCACGTCGAAACCGTGCGCGCCGAAGAAACGCTTCTCCGCCAGAAAGCGGCCCGCGAGGTCCCGCAACCGTGCCACCTCGTCCACCGTCAGGCCGTCGCAAAGCGGCAGGTCGGCGACGACCCGCCGCCACAGCACCTCGGCGATGGTCTCGCTGCGCCGGCGCCGCGCGCCGATCCAGCCCGCCAAGCGTCTACGAATCGTCGCCCTTCCCGAAGAGCGCGTCGAGCTTCGCACGCGCCTCTTCTTCCTTCGAGGGCACGTCCGGCGCGCCGGACGCGTCCTCGTCCGGTGCGGACTCCGGCGTATCGAAGAGGGCGTCGAGGCGGGCGCGCGCGGCATCGCGTTGCGTGCCCGTCCGCGCGCGGTAAGCGCCGAAGACCGGCCGGAAGAAGTCGCAGAAGTTGGCCGTCTCCTTGTGGATCGGCGGGTCCGTGCGATCGTCCTCGCACTGCCCTGTGATGCCCGGCGCGTAGTGGCGGCACAGCCTGCAGCAGTGGAGGTCCTCGAAGCACGCGGGACAGTTGGCATGCCGGCTGATGGGCCGCGGAATCTCCGCGAGCGACGCACCGCAGTTCCAGCAGACGATCTCGGCCACGGGTAACCCGCCCCGCTTCCCTGTCGGCGCGTAGTATTCAGAACACGAAGGCGAACGGTCAATGCCGGCGCGACCTGACGGTCGCGTTGGGAGTTTCGCTGGCGCGAAACTCCGACGGCGGAAGCTCCTACCGTTGCATCGCGTCCAAGGCCTGTCGATGCAGCTCGGCGCTTGCGGCGGCGACCACGAAGCCTTCCCGCGGCGTCTCGCCCGCACGATCGGTCACGATCCCGCCCGCGCCGCGCACGATCGGCACTAGCGGCTGGATGTCGTATGCCTTCAGGCGGTCCTCCACCACGATGTCGACCAGCCCGTGCGCCAGCAGGCAGTAGTTGTAGCAGTCGCCGCCATAGCGCATGAGCCGGACGCGTCCGGCGAGCGCATCGAAACGCGCGAGATCGGCGGCCTGGAACAACTCCGGGTGCGTCGCCACCAGTATCGCGTTCTCCAGCTCGGCGTCGGCGCGGACCCGGATCGGGCGCCGCTCGCCCCCGCGGTCGATCCAGGCGCCCTGGCCGTCGCCCGAGAAGGTCTCCTCGAGAACGGGCTGGTGCATGAGCCCGGCCACCGGTTCGCCGTCGCGCAGCAGGCCCAGCAGACACCCCCACACGGGCAGCCCCATGACGAACGCGCGGGTGCCGTCGATGGGATCGACGATCCAGCTCCAGGCCGAGCTTCCGGTCGTGACGCCGTATTCCTCGCCGACGATCCCGTGGTCCGGAAAGCGCGCAGCGATCCGTTCCCGGATGCGGGCCTCCACGCCCCGGTCCGCTTCCGTGACCGGGTCGTAGCCCCCCGGGCCGCGCTTGTTGGCCACCGGCGCGCCGCCGCGGAAGTGCCGCGCGGCGATCGTGCCGGCGTCCGCCAGTACGTCACGCCCGAAGGCCAGGTAGTCGTCGATCTCGGACATGGGAGGCGGCGCAGGCTACTCGACGCCGAGGAGTTCGCGCAATCCCGCGGGGAGACCGTCGACGCGCAGGCAACCTACGAGGCGCGGTCGTCCGGGCACGTCGGTCCCGAACGGAGCGGCGGCGCCGCCCACGGGAGGCGCGTTGAAACGCCCGCCACCATCCAGCACGATGTTCTCCGCCCAGGTCTCGCCCGGCCGCATCGGCAGCGGCGCCGGCCGGTTGCCCAGGTATCCGTGCAGCTCCTGGGCGTCCCCGGGGTACATCGCATCGATCACGAAGCGCATCCGGTCGATGACGCGCGGGTCGCTCATCCGCCCGCGTTGCCCCCACGCCACCACCCCGTCGCCGCGCTCCTCCCCCTCCGTCCCGACGATCGCGACGTCTTTCTCCAGGTCGTGGTGATAGCTCATGAGAACCGTCTCGTGCAGGTCGGCGAGGTCCTCGAACGGGCTCGAGTAGCTGTAGAAGTCGACCGCGCCGTCCGTCGCGAACGCGTCGACGATGTCGTCCGGCAGCAGCGCTTCCTCCGCCGCCGTCGAGCCGCGGCCCCCGAAGAAGATCTCGGCGAGGGCACGCATGAACCCGGAGCGCAGCGGAAGCTCCGCGGCGAGCCGCGACGACGGCCAGGCGAATCTCTGCGCCCAGATCGCGTCGAGGGCGGTCCCCGCGGGATCCACCTCGTCGAGCGCGGCGGCCGGCATGAGGTCGGCGGCGTGCGAGAGTTCGTGATAGAGCAGGAACGCGACAAACGGCAGCAGCCGGTCCGCCCGGGTCGACCCCTCCGTGCCGGCGGGGTCCGTCCACGCGACGTTGTTCCGCACGTAGCGCCAGGGGATGTAGAACTGCATGCGCCTGCCGAAGCCGGCGCGGAAATCCTCCTCCATGGTCACGACCGCCTCCTCCTCGGGGGTTCGCCAGAAGAACCCGGCGTCCAGGTAGATCGCGCCGGTCCGCGCCCAGTAGTAGGCCGGACGGATGTCGCTCGCGATGACGATGGTCGTGAGCGAGCGCGTCAGCAGCCGGAGGTCGAGCGGCATCCGTTCGAGCGTCTCCCGCAGGCTGTCCCCCATCCAGCGGTGGGAGACGAGCACGCGCGTCATCACGTCGTCCACCGAGGGCGTGACGAACTCCGTTCCGAGGAAGGGCAGGCGTTCCAGGGTGCAGTCCGTCTGCGCGGCCTCGCCCGCGTAGATGCAGGGCCTCAGCGCGTCCGCGTACGGCGCCGCCGGCACGTACGGCACCGTGTAAGGCACGCCTGCATCGTCCCGGGCGTTGACCTCGAAGACGGCTTCCGCGGCGCCGCCGAGGTCGTCGGTGACCGTGAGCCGTACCGGGTACACGCCGGGCTCTTCGAACGTGTGTTGGACGGTCATGGAGGCGGCCCGGGCCCTCCCCGCGACGTCCCAGTCGAGGGACACGATCTCGCCGTCCTCGTCGCCGGACATCGACGCATCGAACGTCACCGTCACCGGCGCCTGGCCTTCCACCGGGTCGGCCTCGATCCGCGCCGTCGGGAGGACGTTGACCACCAGTTCCCGCGTGGCGCTCGCCTCGCTGCCGTCGTCGTCCGTCACGGTCAGCCGCACCTCGTAGACGCCCGACGTGTCGTAGGTGTTGTCGATCGTCTGGCCGTTCCCGGTCGCCGTGTTGCCGAAGTCCCAGGCATAGCTCGTGACGGAGCCGTCGGGGTCGCGGGAAGCCGACGCGTCGAAGAACACGGTCAGCGGCGGGGGACCGCCGCCCGGCGAGGCCGTGAAACTCGCCGTCGGCGGACGGTTCGGCGGCGGACCGCCCGAGCCCCCGCCCCCGCCGCAGCCAAGAATCCCCGAGCCGGCCAGCATGCAGGAGAGAAGGACCGTTCCGCGCCGCATCCCGATCACGCGCTACCCGCACCCCCCTCCAACGCGATGTCGTAACGCCTGAGCGCATTGCGAACGAGAAGTTCCACGTCTTCCTCGAGTACGTATCCGGCCTCGACCAGCGCCCGGACGGCCGCACGTACGCGCTCCGCGTAGGCCTCCCGCGTGCCGTATCGGTCGGCCAGCGCGCCGGCGTCGAAGAAGCGGCTGAAGCCCGCGAATGCGGCCGCCTGGCGGGGAGCGCCCTGCGCCGGATGGCGCGGGTTCCAGCCGGTGTGCACGCCCACCGGGACCGAGACGTCGGGCAGCCGGATGCCGGCCACCTCGTTCAGGTCCGGTCCGACGTCGGACACGAGCCTCGGGAACGGCGCGAGCCGCTGTCCCGGGAAGCGGCAGACGCCGTGCGCCGCATCCGGGCCCAGGTCCAGGTGGTTCAGGCCCCCGAGTTGCGCCTCGTCGAGCGTCCGCAGACCGAGCCCCGACTCGAAGCGCTCCAGCACGGCGCCGCGCTCCACCAGGGTCCCGCCGGCGAGCCGCGGCACGGCACTCGGCGGGGGCTCCGCGGCGCCCGCCGCCCAGCGGTCCAGGTTGACCAGCGCGGCGCGTACGAGCGGAGAGTGGTCGACGACGTTGAACGTGTAGCGGCCCCGTGTGCCGGTCAGCGGAAACGTGTCGGTCAGCGGCAACATGCCGTTGACATGGTGCGTGCCGGCGAAGGCGTAGCGGCGTTCGTTCGGATGCTCCGGCAGGTCCCGGGCGCCGCCCGGATCGATGTGTACGAGGGCCGCATCCCCCCGCCAGTACTCCCAGGAGGTGTTCGTGAAGAAGACCTTCGGCAGGTCCGTCTCCGCGTCGAACAGGCCGGCGGTACGCCCGGTGTGCGGATCCTCGGCCGCGGGTCCGGCGAACGGGAACGCCTGGCCCGGTCCCGGCGCGCCGAGGCTCGAGGGCTGGGCGAAGCGGTGGTTGAAGTCGCCGCGCTGCCCGCCGGCGATGTGTGCGAGCACGCCGTCGAACGCCCGGACGCCGCGCTCGTCCCGATTGAGCCCGAGAAAAAGAAAGTGCCGCAGGACGCGACCCGTCTGCGAGGCGCCGAACGCGTGCACCCGATCGAATCCGTACGCGAGGGGGCTCGCGCCGTCCGCCGTCCGCAACGCCGTGGCCGCGTCGCGCAGCGCGAGCAGACCCGTCCCCACGACCGGCGCGCCCTCGGCCGCGTACACCAGCGTGTAGACGGTTCCGGCCCGCATCCCGTCGGCGACATGAACGGCCGTACCGTCCGGGACCACGCGCCCCCTTCGCTCCCGCGCGAAACGCCAATCCGCCCGCGGCAGGAGTTCGTACGGTCCGTTGTCGTCGCGCTGCACGAACAGCCGGGCGTCGGGGTCCTCGAGGTCCGCGGGCAGGTAGGACACCTCGCCGAGCTGGCCGAAATCGGCCCACGCCGTGTCTCGGTCCGGCTGCACGCGGCAGACGACGTCTCCACGAGCGGGGCGCCCGCCCGGCTCGGCGCGGGGCGCGTCGAGAGCGAGGCCTTCGGTCGCATCCCACTGCCAGCCAATGGAGGCGAGCGCAAACCCGCGCCGAAACAGGAACCCGTCGCCCGGTGCGCACGGGTCCGCCAGCAGGTCCGCGGGCGCGGCGCGGTTGAACTGCGAGAGCGGGAGCCGGCGGCCCCGGTTCGGCACATCCAGGAGCAGGGCACGCGCGGGCCGCGACACGGGCGCGACGATCGTGAAGTCCCCGGCGAAGGCCACGCGTCCGTCCGGCTCCCGTGGCGCCAGGTCCAGGTCGACGATCGGGCGATTCGCCGCGTGGTCGGGCGCCACGGCGTATTCGATCCGGCCTTCGATGTGCTCGAACGCGCCGAAGTCGCCGAACGCTTCGCCGTCGGCGTACGGCTTCCTGTGGTGAATGTCGAAACGGATCGCGGTCATGGCGGGTACTCAGGGCGTGGCGGGCCAGACCATGCGCCGTGCGCGGCGTGAGCGCAAGCCGAATCAGTACGCCTTGCGGCGGCCCATCAGCGTCTCGTCCCAGCGGCGCTCCGACAGGTACCGGATGGCCCGGGCGTGCGCGGTGGGCGTGCCGATGCGCACCAGCGTCTCCGCCAGGACCGCGGAGACGTAACCGCTGCCATCCCCGAGGGCCGCGCCGGCGATGCCCTCGATGGTCTCGAGGTCGGCCTGCCTCCCGTTCGAGACCGCGTTCAGCAGCACCAAAGCCGCGTTGAGCCGCACCTGGTCCTCCGCGACCCAGCCGCGCATCACCTGCGCTTCCTGCCACGCGGGGTTGCTGTCCGTGAGCAGACGCCCGATGGCCGGGAGCGCGGCATCCAGTCCACGGCCGATCGCGCCGAGCGCATCGAGGGCCTGGCGTACGACCTGCTGGCGCGGATCGCCCAGCAGCGCGGTCACGGCCGGCACCGCTTCCACGGCCGCGGGCCCCATCTCCCCGAGGGCGAACGCAGCGTTGATCCGGACCCAGGGATCCTCCCGCCCAAGCAGGGCCCGCAGCACCGGAATCGCCGGCGCGCCGCAGGCCGCCAATCCGTAGGCCGCATCCTCCATGACCACCGCGCGCTCGTTCCAGCGCAGGGGGTAGCCGCGGATGTCGTCGCGGGGCAGCACGCGTCCGGTTTCTTCCCGGGCCAGCACGCGTTCGTGTCGGCCGCGCCCGGCGCTGGCCGCCAGATCGTCCGCGAGGGCTTCCACTTCTCCCCGCGCCGCCCGCGTGTAGATGCGCTCGAGCCGCGCGCCCTGCCCGCCCGGATCCACGCTCCCTACGGCGGCGGGAGGTTGTGCCGGTCCGCCCGGCGCGGGACCGGCGCCGCGCATCCAGTCCCAGAGCCAGGACCAGGTCGCCGGGAGGTCGTATTCGGGGATGCAGCCGGCCGGGCGTCGCCACGCAGCCTCCGTGTTGTTCCAGGCCGGCGACATCGGGTGACCGGTCCTCGCGAAGACGAACTTGACCATGTACCGGGTCCGGTCCGTCGTGTTGGGGAACCCGGCGTGCACCATGTCGAAGTGAAGCAGGAAGAACGTGCCCGCGGGAATGGCGTCCAGGACGACGCCTCGGGGTTCCACCGGGTGCGCATGGAGGTGGCTGCCGGCCTGGACCCGGGTCGGACCCATGGCCACCGGCGTCTCGTGCGGGAAGTAGAAGCCGATCAGATACCGCGGCACGTGGTGGCGTGCCCGGGAAAGCGGGCTTTGGGCGTCCTGGTGCCAGCCGGACCCCGCCATGGACCCCTTCCCCATGGGCGGGGCGTTCACCGTCGGATCGAGGGCTGCCGGCGCGACGGACGCGGCCGGCGTACTGGTGTGTACCGCCCGGTGCGGATGGAGATAGTAGTCCGGCCCCGCGAGGGAGGTCACCGCGCCGCGCACGACGGGACAGTCGAGCACCTGGTGCATTTTCGGCACGCGCGCCAGGATGTTGTTCCCGTACCAGGTCTCTTCCTCGCAGGCGAACCGGAGCAGTCCGTCGATGTCGCGGTGCACCTCGGGCGGCACGTCGGGCGTCAGGCGAACGAAACCGTTCGTCACGAACTCCCGGACCGCCTCGTCGTCAAGGAGTCCTGGCGCGTCCATCGAGCCGTCGCCGACGCGTCACTCCATGGCGAGGGACGCGAACACGTCCGCCATGCGCTCGTCGTCGTAGCCGAGGATATCCTGCAGCACGTGCACGTTGTGCTCGCCGAGGGTCGGGCCCGCACGCTCGACCCGCGACGGGGTGCGCGAGAGCACCGAGCGGGTGTTCTCGACCACCATTTCTCCCGTCTCGGAGTGCGGCACGGCCACGAAGTGGCGCCGGTGCCGGAACTGCGGGTCGTCCAGGCACTCCTGGCTGTTCTGCACCGCGTGCGCCGCCACGCCCGCCTCCGTCAGCGTCGCCTCGATCTCCGCCTCGCCGCGGACGCGTGTCCACTCCATGAGCGTCCGGTCGAGTTCGTCCTCGCGCCCGAACCGCCCCGCCGCCGTCGCCAGCGCCGGGTCCGACCGCAGGTCGTCGCGCCCGATCACGCGACAGAGCGCGTTCCATGCGGCGTCCGACTGGCACGCGACCGCGACCCAGCGGTCCTCGCCGCGTGCCGGGTACACGCCGTGCGGACAGAACTCGAGGTCCCGGTTCCCCATGCGGTGCCAGACGCGCCCGTTGAGTTCGTGGTCCAGGATGGCGGGTGCGAGCAGGTGGATCGCCGCCTCGGCCTGCGACAGGTCGATGTACTGGCCCTCCCCCGTCCTGCGGCGGTGCTCGAGGGCGCCGAGCAGCGACGCGAGCATGAAACGCGGCGAGACGCCGTCCGTGTAGGCCAGGTAAGGTCCCGCCGGCGAGCGGTCGGGCCAACCCGTCAGGTCGTAGAAACCGGCCAGGGCCGCGGCCATGTTCCCGTATCCGGGCACCTGCGCGCGCGGTCCCGTCTGCCCCATCAGGCAACTGCTCAGCATGATGAGCGACGGATTGACCTCGGCAAGCCCCGGATAGTCGAGACCCCACTGCTTCATGGCCTTCGGCGAGAACGACTCCGTCACGATGTCCGCCCAACGGGCCAGGTCGAGGATGACTTCCCGCCCGACTGGATTGGACGGGTCGACCGTGACGCTCATCTTGCCCGCGTTGAAGCTCGAGAACGGGACGCCGGTTTCGACCCCCGGTTCGCCGTCCCGGAAGGCGGGGGAGCCGCGCGCCGGGTCGACGCGCACGCTTGACTCCACCTTGATCACCGTGGCGCCGTAGTCGGCCAGGACCCGGGTGCAGAGCGGGCCGGCGATGACCCACATGAAATCCACGACCTTCAGGCCGGCAAGCGGCAGGGAACGCTCGCTGGAAGGCGGCTTCCGCGCGCCGGCCCGTTTCCGCGGCGCGACCGTCCAGTCGTCGGGCGCCGGCGCCGGTCCCGGGATCGCGAGCGCGCTCTTGGACAGCTTCGAGAACGCGCCCGGCACCCGTACGGCGCGTCCGGGGCGGTCGAGTTCCGCCCAGAAGTCCCGGGCGTGGAACTGACGCTCGCGGAGGAGCCCCGCGATGTCGAACGCCGGCGCGATGTAGATGCCGCGCCGGAGGCCCTCTTCGAAGAGTTCCTCCTGGGTGCGGGTGACCGTGAAGTTGCCGATCTTCCTGCACAGGTCGAGATAGGGCTCGGGAGACGTCTCCTCGCGCATCATCGCGGCCAGTTCCAGTCCCCAGTCGGTGTCCACCTCCTCCCGCGTGCACGCGCCGCCCTCGTGCACCCATGCCAGCAGCCGGCGGTTCGGCTCCGTGAAGGCCTCGCCGAACAGCATCGTGATGGCCACGTAGCCGTCGGCGCAGGGCCAGGTGAGCTGGACGGGGAAGGTTCCGGCGAGTCCCCCCGCCACGCGCTGCACGGTCAGCCCCGAGTTGTTCGGGGCGCCGAGGTTCGCCGCGAGCGCGGCCTGGGCCGACGACTGCTGCGCCGAGACGTCGACGTGCTGTCCGAGACCGCTCCGGTGCCGCTCCTGCAGGGCGATCAGCGCCGCTACGGCGGCGTCCGCGCCCGCGTGGAGGAACGACTGGGGCACACTGGTGCGCACCGGTGCGCGGTCGCTGTCACCGGCCAGGATGTGCGCACCGCTCGCGGCCCACACCGTGAGGTCCGTCGCCGGCCAGTCGGCCTTCGGGCCGGTCCGGCCGAACGGGGAGACCGACACCACGATCAGGCCAGGATTCGTGCCCGCCAGGGTCTCGTAGTCCACGCCGAGGGCGCGCGCATCCGGCCGGGGGAAGGACTCGATGACGAAGTCCGCGTCCGTGGCCAGTTCCAGAAAACGCTCCCGGCCGGGGCCGGAGGCCAGGTCGAGCACGCAGCTTGACTTGCCGCGCGCGTAGGCCTGCCACCACAGACCGTCCTCGGCATCCCCGGTATCCCCCCGGAACGGCGGTGCGCGCCGTGCGCTCGACCCGCCCGGCGGCTCGATGGCGATCACTTCGGCGCCCAGGTGCGCGAGCACGTACCCGCAGAACATGCCCTGCCGGTCGCTGAGGTCGAGTACGCGATATGACGACAGCACGGTAACGCCCCCCGTATCCCTATCGAGTCGTGACGATTGTAAACACCAGCGGCGGGACGGTTACGAGCTGGGGGACTTCGACGCCTCGTACGCCGGCCGCTCCGTCCCGCGTACGACCGTCCTGAGTTCGAGGGCGATCCGGAACGGCCGGCGGGAAGACGCGCGAATCCGCACCGGGTAGAAACCGAGTTCCGGCGCGAGCCAGTAGGTCACCCTGCCGTGATAGCCCTGCAGCCCGAGCGCCGTTCGCTCCGGGCCCGCCACCAGCCGGACCGTGCGGAACGTACCCGCCGGAGACTCGACGACCTCTTCGCCTTCCACCACAAACCGGTAGCGGGCGATCCTGTCGTCGACGTAGTTGAGCGCGAACTCGCTGTCGCCCGCCCGCAGGCGGCAGGCGATCGCCTCGTACTGGCTCAGCTTGTCGACGAAGGTCTCCCCGGCGAACTCGTAACGCCGCTCCCCGTCCCTGCCCCGGTAGTCGATGGTGTGCCGGCCCCAGTCGAACTCCACGCGGTCCTCGAAACGCCATGCCAGGATGCCGCCGACGTTGACGTAGGAGAGTTGCCGGAGATCGCAGTCGCGGGGTTCGAACCGCGTCGTGTGGTCGTTGCGTGCGATCACGCCACCGAACAGGGGCGCATCGAGCCGACTCGCGATCGACAGGACCGGTCCCTCGGCCTCGATCGTCACCCTGGACGTCATGCCGATCCCGAGGACGCGGACCGCGTACTCGAGACTCTTCGGCGTCGGTCCGACGGCGCCGGCCGGGTCGACCTCCACCTCTCCGCCGGAGGCCCCACCCGCGGCCATCGCCACGATCAGGGCGAGCGCGATCACCGACCGGGACACCGCACTACCGCTCCGCCCGGGCGTCGCGCTCGGGACGCCGTGCAAAGAGCCGCGCGACCACCGCGGGCCGGCCGTCCGGGTCGGCGACTTCGCCCTCGAACGAGTCGATCACGTCCAGGCGCCCCGCCGCCCGGCGCAAGGCTCCGGACGGGACCCGGAACGCCGGGTTGCGCGGTCCCGCGACGTCGTCGCGCTCGGTGGCGAGGTGTTCCTCGACCACCAGGCAGCCGCCGGGTGCGAGTTCCCGGCAGAGAGCCTCCAGCAACGCGAGGTCCACGTACCGGACCAGCACGATGAGGTCGAACGGGCCGTGCACTCCCGGCCCCGCATCGAGGTCGCGTTCGATCCACTCCACCTCCAGCCCGCGCGCCCGCGCCGACCGCCGCGCGCGGGACAGCGCCTCGCCGGAGATGTCCACGCCCGTCACCGCGTAGCCCCGCTCGGCCAGGCACAGGGCGTTGCGTCCGGCGCCGCACGCGACGTCCAGGGCCCGGCCCCTTCTCTTCGGCTTGGGCGCCCGCGGGAGGCAGGCCAGCAGCCACGGGCTCGCGTGCTCGCGGTCGGCATACGCGCCCTGCCGGTACCGCTCGTTCCACCTGTCCCGGTCCGCGTCGCTCAACAGTTCCTCACCACCCAGTCCCCGATGACGGAGAGCGCCGCCGGCGCCATCGTCTCCTCGATCCGCGCGTACTCGTCCGGGGCGCCCGTCTCCGCGGTCTGGAAGAGATGGTTGAGCCCTGGCAGCACCCGGATGTCCAGGCGGCCCGTGTCGCGCTCGATCGCCTCGAGCACAGGCACGCTCTGGCTCGCCGGAACCTGCAGGTCCAGCTCGCCGTAGAGGGCCAGGATCGGGACGCGCGTAGCGGCCAGGTCCGCGCCGGGATCGTAGTCCAGGAAGTGCGCGAACCACGGCGACACGACGATGTTCACCATCGCCGTCCCTTCCGGCTGCAGCCGCAGGAGGGTGCGCTCGACGAAGTTGAACCGTTCGAACTCCTCGCGGTAGATGGCCAGTCCTTCCGCGCGCCGTTGCTCCCACGTCCCGGGCCCCCGCGCCGCCCGGTAGAGGGCCGCGTTCAGGTCCGCGACTTTCTCGACGGTCGAGTCCGGCAGGAACCACATCGCGCCCAGGACCAGCCGGAGTTGCGCCTGGTGCACTTCGGCGCCCGGGACCGCCGGGCCCGCCAGCATGACGCCGCAGGACAGCCCGCGGTCACGCGCCGCGAGCCGCGCCACCACCACGCCCCCTTCGCTGTGCCCGATGACGCCAACGCGCGCGGCGTCGATGTCGCCCCGGGACCGGAGGTAGGCGACCGCGGCAGCGGCATCCGCCGCGAAGTCGGCCGTCACGGCGTGCTCGCGGTCCCCGGTGGACTCGCCCACGCCCCGGTCGTCATAGCGCAGCACCGCGACGCCGTTGCGCGACAGGTGATCCGCCAGGACCCGGAACGGCTGGTGGCCCATGACCGTCTCGTCGCGGTCCTGCGGGCCGGAACCGCTCACCAGCACGACCGCGGGGTAGTCGCGGCCTTCCGGTATCGTCAAGGTTCCCGCCAGGGTGACGTCGGCGCCGCCGCCCGGGAGGCGCACGTCCTCGGCCCGATACGGAAACGGTGGCCAGGGCGTCTGCGCGCGCACGCGCACGCTCGGTTTCTCCACCCTGACCAGATCGAGATCGATCCCGATGCCCTGGTGCCACTCGCCCTGGAGCTGCTCCCCGGTACCGTCCAGCGTGCCCGAGTACGTGGCCCCGATCGCATCGACCACCAGTGCGACACGCTCGCCATCGAAGCGGATGTCGTCGGCGGGGAACGCGGCGCCCTGGTCCGGAACGTCGACGCGGGCCGACAGCGCTTCGCCCGCGCGTTCCACGTGAATGACGATACGCAGGTCCCCCAGCGCGATCGCACCTTCCCAGATGCCCTCGATGCGTTCCGGCCGCTGCGGGGACTCCGGTAGCGACGCGATGTCGAGGGCCGGGCTGCACGCCGCGAGGAGCCCGGAAGCCAGGATCGCGAACCAACGCACGACGTGTTCTCCGAGTACTGCGCGCGGCAACATACCCGCGCCCGCGCCGGCGGGGCAAATCGCGCGCCGACCGCGCGGCACTTGGCGGTCCCGGTTCGGGTCCCTTACCCTCAGCGGCTCCTCGATCGTGGGTCGGCATCTCATGCGTGTCCTGAGCTGGAACGTCAACGGCCTGCGCGCGTGCGCCAGGAAGGGTTTCCTCGACTTCCTGCACGGCTCCGGCGCCGACGTGGTCGGCGTCCAGGAGGTCCGCGCGTTCCGGCACCAGCTTCCGGCAGAGGTCGCCGCGCCGGAAGGCTGGCACGCGGTCTTCTCCGCTGCGGAACGTCCCGGCTACAGCGGCGTGGGCATCTACTCCCGCGAGCCGCCCACCGCGGTCGAGACATCTCTGGGCGACGCGGGCTTCGACGTCGAAGGTCGCTTCCTCGTCGCGCGTTTCGCGAGGCGGCTCGCGGTCGCGTCCGTGTACTTCCCGAAGGGCAGCGGGCGTGAGCGGGACAACAGCCGCGTCCCCTACAAGCTGGCCTTCTACGGGGCGGTGTTCGACCGGCTCCAGGCCCTGCGGCGTTACTGCCCCGTCCTCGTGGTGGGCGACTACAACACGGCGCATGAGGCCATCGACCTCGCGCGTCCCGCTTCCAACACCCGCAACAGCGGGTTTCTCCCGGAGGAGCGCGCGGAACTCACGCGCTGGCGCCAGGCCGGCTGGGTCGACACGTTCCGTGCCCGACATCCGGGGGACCCCGGACACTACACCTGGTGGCGGCAGTGGGGCGGCGCACGCGAGAACAACGTCGGCTGGCGCATCGACTACGTCTTCGCCTCGCCGTCCGCCGCGCGGCGCGTGCGCGAGGCATTCATCTGGCCGGAGGTCCAGGGCTCGGACCATTGCCCGGTCGGCGCGGACATCGACCTTTGACGGCTCCGGGCGCCCAAGCGGCGCGCCCGACCGGCCGTTGACTTGCGGGTCCGGTTGGCCAATATTGCCTGTTGCGGGCACCCTCGCCGCGTGACGGGCAACGTACTCGACGATCTGGAGACGACCATGACCACCGACACGAATGGCGCCAGCGCGCCCAGCCGCCGTTCTTTCCTCGGCTATGCCGCGATGCTCGGCGCCGGCAGCCAGGCGCTCTGGCATTCGGGCAGCCTGCACGCCGCGGTCACCGCGGCGAAGGACGCGGCCCCCGGCGCCGAAGCGTGGCCGGCCATGACCTACCGTACGCTCGGGCGCACGGGCTTCAACGCGAGCCGGCTCGTCTTCGGGTGCGGCGCGGCCCTGTCGCGCAAACCGAACGACGCACTGCTCGAATCCGCCTTCGCCGCCGGCGTGAACGTCTTCGACGTGGGCGCCCGCCGCTTCTACAGGGACGCCGAGCGCAACATGGCCGGGTTCCTGTCGCGGCACCGGGACGATGTCTTCGTGATCTCCAAGGCGCAGACCTACCTGGAGGTCGGCCCGAACGAGGAGATCACCGTCGACCAGGCCCGGCAGGCGGCCCGCGTCTGGGCCACCATCCTCGACGAGAGCCTTGCCGACCTGGGTACGGACCATATCGACGCCTACTACCAGATGGCGGCGCACAATCCTTACGAAGTCGCCGCCGAGGAGATCTACCGGGCGTTCGAGGACGCGAAGGCGGCCGGCAAGGTCTCGTATTACGGCGTCAGCACCCATGAGAACGCCGCGAGAGTGCTCGAGGCCGCGACGGACACCGGTTGGTACGACCTGGCGATGATCGCCATCACCCCGGCCGGCTGGTACGACTGGAAGAACAAGGAGATCCTCCAGGGCACGCCCGACATGAAGTCCCTGCGGCCGCTGCTCGACCGCGCCCGGGCCGCCGGGATCGGGCTCGTCGGGATGAAGGTCGGCCGCCTGCTGGCCGGCAGCGGCTGGCTGGGGGGCGGCGACACCAGCACGTTCGACGGCCACTACGACGAGAAGCTCCTCCGCGCACGCCTGTCCGACTTCCAGCGGAGCTACGCCTACGTCCTCGAGCACGGCGTGGACGTGGTCAACGCGGACATGCAGAACTACGCCACGCTGAAGGAGAATTTCGTGGCCGCGGCGACGGCCCACGAATACGTGGCCTGAGTTCCGGCGTGTTTGCCATACCGGAGCGTTGCTGACACACTCGAAACGCCTCCATCCACCCAGCGGAAAGGCGAAAACCATGCACCCCAGGCCAGGGACGCTCGGGGCACTGAAGGCGGCGCGCCACGAGGTGTTGCCGGTCAAGGCCGAACTTCGAAGGAACCTGATCGCGAAGCTCGGCAACGGCGAGCCCCTCTTCGAGGGCATCGTCGGTTACGAGGAGACCGTCCTCCCGCAACTCCAGAACGCCCTCCTCGGCGCACAGGACGTCATCCTCCTGGGGGAGCGGGGCCAGGCGAAGTCCCGCATCCTGCGGGGCCTGACGGCGCTCCTCGACGAGTACACCCCCGTGCTCGCCGACGTGGAGATCCCGGAGAACCCGTACGCGCCCATCACGGAGCAGGGCAAGGCGGCCGTGGCCGAGGGCGGCGACGACACGCCCCTGCGCTGGATGCACCGCGACGAGCGTTACGGGGAGAAGCTCGCGACCCCGGACATCACCATCGCGGACCTGATCGGCGAGGTCGACCCGATCAAGGTGGCGGAGGGACGCTACCTGTCCGACGCGCTGACCATCCACTTCGGCCTGGTCCCGCGCATGAACCGGGGCATCTTCGCCATCAACGAGCTGCCGGACCTCGCCGAGCGCATCCAGGTGGGCCTCCTGAACGTGCTGGAGGAACGGGACGTGCAGATCCGGGGGCACAAGGTCCGCCTGCCCCTCGACGTGTTCCTGGTGGCGACCGCCAACCCGGAGGACTACACGAACCGGGGGCGGATCATCACCCCGCTGAAGGACCGCTACGGCGCCCAGATCCGCACCCACTACCCCGAGACGATCGACTCCGAGATCGCGATCATGGAGCAGGAGGCCGCGCGCCTCGACATGACCGGATACCGCGCGGAGGTCCCGTCCTACATGCGCGAGGTCGTCGCCGAAGTGACCCACCACGCGCGCAGCTCGCCGGACGTCAACCAGCGCTCCGGGGTTTCCGTGCGCGCCTCGGTGTCCGACTACGAGGCGCTGCTGGCCAACGCGTTCCGGCGCGCGCTCCGCCTGGGCGAGACCGACGTCACGCCCCGCATCTCCGATCTCCCGTTCATGCTGCCGGCGCTCCAGGGCAAGCTCGAGTTCGAGGCCATGGACGAGGGGCAGGAGGACAAGATCACCCAGCGCATCCTGAACGCCGCCGTCAAGGCCGTGTTCGACCGGCACTTCGACGTCGCCGACCTCGAGAACATCGCCCTCGTCTTCAGCGAGGGACTGTCGGTGGAGGTCGGAGAGGCGGCGCCCGCCGGCGCCTACGCCGCGATCATCGAGCGGGTCGACGGCCTCGGCGAAGCCGTGGCCGGGCTGGCCGGCGAAGCCGGGCCGGCCCACGCGGCCGCCGCGGTGGAGTTCGTCCTCGAAGGCCTGCACCTGCACAAGCTCCTCAACAAGCATCGCCTCGGCGGGCAGGTCACCTTCACGGGGTAGCCGAATGGCGGGGCCGGCAACACGCTTCCGCTACTCCGGCTGGGACGGCAGCCAGGACGTCGAGGTCGCCGCCGACGACGTCCTGCGCGCCATCGCCGACGACCTGATGACCTACGGCGACTTCCGTTGGGCCATCCGCAACCTGATGTCGCGCGGCATGTCCCTGCCCGACGGCACGCGCCTGCAGGGCCTCCGGGACCTCATGCGCCAGCTCCGCGAGCGCAAGAAGGAGCGCCTCGAACGCTTCGACCTCGGCAGCGTCATGAAGGACATCGAGGAGAAGCTGGCCGAGATTCTCGCCATGGAAGAGGCGACCATCGACGAGTGGCTCGACCGCGACGAGGCGGACTTCTCCGAGGAAGTGCTCCGGCAGATCGCCGAACGCAACCAGGACGAGCTCGACCGGCTCCCGGAGGACGCCGCGGGCCGCATCCGCGCCCTCGAGAAGTACGAGTTCCTGAACCCCGATGCGCAGCGCAAGTTCCTGGAACTGCTGAACCAGTTGCGCAAGGCCATGACGCAGACGTTCTTCAACGACGTCGAGCAGATGGTGAAGAACCTCTCGGACGGCGACATCGCGCGGATGAAGGAGATGCTGCGCGCGCTGAACGAGATGCTGGTGCGGAAGATCGCCGGCGAGGATCCCGGCTTCGAGGAGTTCATGGAGCGGTTCGGCGACATGTTCGGCGACGACCCGCCCGGGTCCCTCGACGAGCTGCTCGAGGAGATGCGGCGCCAGATGGCGGCGGCGCAGTCGCTGCTCGGGTCGATGTCTCCCGACCAGCGCGCCCAGTTGCAGTCCATGCTCGCGGACCGTTTCGGCGACCCCGAGCTCGAGGCGGAACTCGCGCGGCTCGCCAAGGAGATGGACTTCCTGAACCCGCGGGGCAACCGGTACCACTTCGACGGCAGCGAGGAACTCGATCTCGAGGCCGCCATGTCGCTCATGAACGAGATGCACGAACTCGACGAGTTGATCGAGCAGGTGCAGGCGGCCGAGCGCCGGGGCGACCCCGAGGGCATCGACCAGGACACCCTCAGGGCGTTGCTCGACGACGAAGCCGGCGAATCCCTGGAGGATCTCACCAAGCTCGTCGACGCCCTGCGCGACGCCGGCTACATCCGCTCGGCCGGCGGGGACAAGTGGGAACTCACCCCCCGCGGCTCGCGCATGATCGGGCAGCAGGCGCTCGGCGAGATCTACGCCCGCCTGCGTCGCCAGAGCCTCGGCAGCCACGCCGTTCCCGAGGAGGGGCGTTTCGGGGAACGCAAGGAGCAGACGAAGCCCTACGAGTTCGGCGACCCGTTCCACCTGCACATGCCGCGCACCATCCGCAACGCCATCGACCGGGCCGGACCGTCCCTGCCCATCGACCTCAGGCACGAGGACTTCGAGATCTACCGCTCGGAACTCCTGACTTCGACGGCCACCGCCATGCTCGTCGACCAGTCCTGGTCGATGGCGCTACGCGGTTCGTTCCAGGCCGCGAAGAAGGTCGCGCTGGCCCTGCACAACCTGATCACGTCCCAGTACCCGCGGGACCAGTTCCACATCATCGGTTTCGCCGCGTACGCCAACGAGCTGAAGGCCCACGACCTGCCCTTCCTGCAGTGGGACGAGTACGTCCTCGGCACCAACATGCAGCACGCCCTCCTGCTCGCGGAGCAGCTGCTGTCCCGGCAGGACGCCGGCAGCAAGCAGATCATCATGATCTCCGACGGCGAACCGACGGCCCACCTGCTTCCGGACGGGCGTCATCGCTTCGCCTACCCCCCGACGCCGGAGACCTTCCGGGCGACGTTCCGGGCCGTCAAGCGGTGCACCCAGAAGGGCATCGCGATCAACACCTTCATGCTGGACGCGAACGACTACCTGAAGGACTTCATGGACCATGTCGCCCGCATCAACGGCGGCAGGGTCTTCTACACGACCCCGGAGAAGCTCGGCGAGTACATCCTCGTCGACTACGTCGACCACAAGCGCAAGAAACTGGGTCGGAGCTAGCGCCATGGCATCGATGGCGGGAGCGGGACACCGGGTGTTGCTCCCGCTGCTCGTGGGGCTCCTCGCGGTATGCGGGCGCGTCGCCGCGGACGCTGCCGGACCGCACACGAACGTCCTGTTCATCATCGCCGACGACCTGAACGTCGCCCTCGGTACCTACGGCGTCCACCCGACGGCCGTGACGCCCAACCTCGACCGGCTCGCCGCCGAAGGCGTCCGCTTCGACCGCGCTTACGCCAACGACCCGGTCTGCAATCCGTCGCGCACCTCGTTCCTGTCCGGGCGCCGGCCGGGGACCACGGGCGTCTATGGCAACTTCACGCGGCCGCGCGAGACCCTCGGGGATGTCACGATGCTGCCGGAACACTTCCGGGAGCACGGTTACTTCACCGCACGCGTCGGCAAGGTCGCGCACCGTCGATACGAGGACTCGGTGTCCTGGGACGTGTCGGAGAACGCCCGCCCGCGCGAGCACTACCTGCCGGGGGAGGACGGCTCCGCGGTACGGGACAACACGTGGTACGAAGGCGCCGCAGCCGGGCTGAGCCGGGCGCAGACGTTCGCGCCGCTCGGTCGGAGGGGCGGCGCCCCGCTCGCCTGGCGCGCCACCGGCGAAGACGACCGTGAAACGCCGGACGGCCGGACCGCACTGCGGGTGGTCGAGTTGCTGCGCGACCATCGCGCGGGCCCGTTCTTCATCGCGGCCGGATTCCACAAGCCGCACCTGCCCTGGGTCGCCCCGGCCGGCGATTTCCGGCGGCACCCGATCGCCGCGGTCACGCCACCGGACGCGCCCGCCGACGACCGGGACGACATTCCGCCGCCGGCGCTCTCCGGCTACCCGGACGACGCGCAGTACACCGGGGAGCAGGTCCGGCAGGCCATTGCCGCCTACCATGCGACCGTCACGATGGTCGACCGATACGTCGGACTGCTGCTCGACGCCTTGCGGGAACTCGGGCTCGACGAGTCCACGGTAGTGGTGTTCACCAGCGACCACGGCTTCCATCTCGGCGAACATGGCGGCCTGTGGCGCAAGCACACCCAGTTCGAAGAGTCGACGCGCGTTCCGCTCATCGTTCGGGCTCCGGGCGCGCAGGTCGGCGCCGGTACGGAGGCGCTGGTCGAACTGGTCGACCTCTACCCTACCCTCGTCGACCTCGCCGGCATCCCGCCGCCGGGCGGCCTCGAAGGCACGAGCTTCCGCCCGGTTCTGTTGGACCCCGCGCGCCCCTGGAAGAACGCGGTCTTCTCCGAAGCGCGGCGCTCGGCGCACGGGAGCAGCATCCGCACCGCGCGCTACCGTTACACCGAGTGGGCGCCGCTGTCCGGGGAAGGACCGGTGCAACGCGAGCTGTACGACCTCGAGACCGACCCGGGGGAGTTCGACAACCTCGCCGCCGATCCCGCCCATGAGACGCTGCTCGAGGACCTCGCGGCGCGTCTTGAGGCCGGCTGGCGGGCCGCGCTGCCACCGTCCTGACGAGCCCGATCCCCACGCGGCCGCGTGGCGTCGTCCTGACCAGCAGCGTCACGCGTTCAGGGGACGGACGCACCCTCCATCCAATCCGTGCCGCGCGCCCACCCGAGTGCGACCTCCCGGTCGGCCGGCAGGAGCGCGAGGACCGTCCAGAGTTGCGCCAGGTCGTGCACGCGGACGGGGCCGACGGTGAGCAGGAGATCGCCGGTCCGTAACCCGCAACGCCCCGCCAATCCGCGTTCGGCGACCCCGGCGACTGCAAGCCCGGTCGGCGTCTGTCGCACGTCGGCGTCCAGCGCAATGCCCCAGGCGGTCCCGGGGACCGTGACTTCCCGCTCGAGGTAGAGCAGGAAGTCCGCGGCGATCTGCCGCCAGTGGACCTCGAGGACCTCCCTTGGCAGGACGCCGCCGAACCCCTGCTGGCCGACGGTGACGCGGGTCGGCCAGCCCGCGGCATTGGCCGGCTCGAGCCGTATGGCGATCTCGGTGTCCGCGCAGGGCATGTCCAGCTTCCGGCACCGCAGCGACTTCTGCGGCTCGGATTCGAGCACCGCGGCCGCACAGCCCGGTTCACCATCCACGGAAGGGAAGCCGGGAACCCGGCAGCGATCGGCCGCGGTCGCGCCGGGGAGCCGGCATCGCCGCCACGCCTCGGCCTGCGGGACTTCGAGGTTGGCGACGAACTCGAGCCGGTCGTCCACCTTCAGTACGACCGCGGCAACTCCAGGACGTGCTCCGTCACGTAGTTCAGGACCATCTCCTGCGAGATGGGGACGAGCCGCAGGACGCGGGCCTCGCGCCAGTACCGTTCGACGTGGAACTCGCGCGCGTACCCGAAGCCGCCGTGGGTCTGCATGGCCTGGTCCGCGGCTTCGAATGCCGCGTCCGCCGCCAGCCACTTGGCCATGTTCGCCTCCGCGCCGCACGGCAGGCCCTGGTCGATGAGCCACGAAGCCTTGCGGATCATGAGTTCAGCGGCATCGAGGCGCATCTGCGCTTCGCCGAGCGGGAACGCCACGCCCTGGTTCATGCCGATGGGGCGCTTGAACACGACGCGTTCGCGGGCGTAGTCGGTCGCCCTGCGGATGGCGGCGCGGCCGATGCCGAGCGCCTCCGCCGCGACCAGGATGCGTTCCGCGTTCAGCCCGTCGAGCAGGTAGCGGAACCCCTTGCCCTCCTCGCCGACCCGGTCGGTGACGTGCACCGGCAGATCGTCGTAGACGACCTCGCAGGTCGCCACCGCGTTCCGGCCGGCCTTGTCGATGGGCGAGATGCGCACCTCCGAGCGCTGCAGCTCGGCCAAGAGCAGCGTCATGCCCTCCGTCCGGCGGGCGACCCGATCGGCCGGCGTCGTGCGTACCAGCAGCAGGACGCGCTCCGACTCGAGCGCCTTGGTCGTCCACACCTTCCTGCCGCGGACGAGGTAGTGGTCGCCGTCCCGCCGCGCCACCGTGGAGATCGACGTGGTGTCGGTCCCTGCGTCCGGCTCCGTCACCCCGAACGCCACGTGCAGGTCGCCGTTCGCGATGCGCGGCAGGAACCGCTGCTTCATGTCGTCGCTGCCGTACTTGACCACCGGGTGCATGCCGAAGATGGACAGGTGGATGCCGCTCGCGCCGTTCATGGCCGCCCCGCTCGCGGAGACTTCCTCCAGGATGATGGACGCCTCGGTGATGCCGCGTCCGCTGCCGCCGTACTCCTCGGGAATGGCGATGCCGATCCAGCCGGCTTCCGCCATCGCGTCGTAGAACTCCCAGGGGAACCGATGCTCCGTATCGCATTTCGACCAGTAGTCGTCCGGGAAGTCCGTGCACAGCTTGCGGATCGCGTCGCGGATCAGCCGGTGCTCGTCGGTGGCCTCGAAGTCCATGGATTTCCTGCGTTCCGGGACAAACCGCCGGACATTAGCAGAATCGACGCGCGACGGCGCTTCGCACCGTCGGCCGCGTGGCCGGTGCGCTACACTCCCCGGTTCCGAAGATCGAGGAGCGCGGCTGGGCATGGAACTGACGCTTGCCACGGACAAGATGCGCGGGGCCATCGAGGACGGCGTCGGCTGGATGACGTTCAACAACCCGGCGCGGCACAACGCCATGTCCCTCGAGATGTGGCAGGCCATCGGGGACATCCTCGAACGCTTCGCGACAGATGACGCCGTGCGCCTCGTCGTCATGCAGGGCGCCGGCGGCAAGGCCTTCGTGTCCGGCGCCGACATCAGCGAGTTCGACAGCAAGCGTTCGAACGCCGAACAGAAGGCGGAGTACGGCCGCATCTCGGCCCGGGGCGGCCGCGCGCTCGCGACGCTCTCGAAGCCGTTGATCGCCAAGATCGAGGGCTACTGCATCGGCGGGGGCCTCGCCACGGCCCTGAACGCCGACATTCGTTTCGCGACCCCCGACTCCACCTTCGGCATCCCCGCCGCGCGTCTCGGCCTCGGCTACGACTACGAAGGCCTCGCCAAGCTGTCGCGGGTGGTCGGCCCCTCCCGCGCACGGGACATCCTGCTCTCGGCGCGCTTCCTCACGGCCGACGAAGCGCTGCGCATCGGGCTGGTCAACTTCGTGGTGCCGCGGGACGAGATCCACGACGAGGTGGTGGACTACGCGCGGCGCGTCGCCGCCAACGCGCCGCTGACCGTGCGGGCCGCCAAGGCCGCGGTCGACGCCTGGGAACGGGGCGGGAACCAGCACGACCTCGACGGCGTGCGGCAACTCGTGGATGCGTGCTTCGACTCGGAGGACTACCGGGAGGGCCGGCGCGCCTTCGCCGAGAAACGCCCCCCGAGCTTCGTCGGCCGGTAGCCGTCGGACGCCTCGACATGACCGAACGCGTCGTCACGGCGTCGGTCGTGATCATCGGCAACGAGATCCTGTCGGGACGCACGCAGGACACCAACCTCGCCCACATCGCGCTGCAGCTCAACGAGTGGGGAGTTCGCGTCCGCGAGGCGCGCGTCGTGCCGGACGTGCTGGAGACGGTCGTGGCGGCGGTCAACGAGGCCCGGGCGGCGTTCGACTACGTGTTCACGACCGGCGGCATCGGGCCGACGCACGACGACATCACCGTCGACTGCATCGCGGCCGCGTTCGACGTCCCCGTCGTCATGAGCGACGAGATCGCCGCCGTCATCCGCCGCCGGCCCGCGCCGCCGCACGTCATGGAGTCGCGCATGCGCATGGCGCGCATACCGCAGGGCGCCTCGCTCGTCCGGAACCCCACCGGCGGCCCGCAGGGTTTCCGCATGGACAACGTCTTCGTGATGGCCGGCATTCCGGCGGTGATGCAGGCGATGCTGTCGACCCTGGGCGACCAGCTCGAGGGGGGATCGGTGGTGCACTCGCGGTCGGTCACGGCGCACCTCGGGGAGAGCGAGATCGCCGACGGGCTCGAAGACATCCAGCGGCGGTATCCGCACATCGACCTGGGGAGCTATCCCTTCTACCGCGACAACGTGTACGGCACGACGCTCGTGATGCGGGGCGCCGACGAGACGGCGCTCGAGCGCGTGCTGGCCGAGGTCCGGGGCATCATCGAAGCCCGCGGCGCGGTCCCGCGCGACCCCTGAGGCGTTCCACGCCGCCGCGGCCTTGCACGGTCCTTGCACGGCGGGACGGGTTGCGCCATCGTGTCGCGCCGAATCACCAAGGGAGAGTCGGAATGGACGTACAGGGCAGGCGCGCGATCGTGTTGGGCGGGACCTCCGGCATCGGGCTCGCGGCGTCGCGGCAGCTCGTTGCGGCCGGGGCCAGCGTCACGGCGTGCAGCCGTTCGGACACCAACGCGGATGCCGCCGCCGCAGCGCTCGGGGATGCGGCATCGCTCCGACGCGTCGACGTCCTGGACCGCGATGGCCTCTCCGCCCTGTTCGAGGAACTCGCCCCCTTCGACATCCTGGTCAATGCCGCGACCGGCGGGGAGCGGGCCAGCGGTCCGTTCCTGCAGATGGACCTGGACGGCTTCCAGGGCTCCTTCCGCAAGCTCTGGGGCTACACGAATTCCGTCCGCCTCGGCGCCGAACACCTGACCGAGGACGGCGCCATCGTGCTCGTCAGCGGATACCCGGCACGCAAGTGCAACCCCGGCGCCATCGCCATCTCCACTGTCGGCAACGCGGTCGAGGGTTTCGTGCGCGGCGTCGCCCCGGAGCTCGCGCCGCGGCGGATCAACGTCGTGTCTCCCGGAGTCATCGATACGCCGATGTTCCCCATGCAGGGAGAGGCGCGCTCCGGTTTCCTGACCAACGCGACGCGCAACCAGCCCATACCGCGGGCGGGGACCGCGGACGAGGTCGCGACCGCCATCCTCTTCGTGATCGGGAACGACTTCATGACCGGAGCGACCGTCGACGTTGACGGTGGGGCGCTGCTGCCGTAGGGGCGGGCTTGTCCCCGCCCGAGCCGCTCGCACAAGACCAGGCGTTTCCGGCTGAGGGTCGGCCATGCGGTTCTCGATCACTCCCGTGTGTCTCGCTATTGCTGCAGCCGGTGTCTCGTCCCCGCCGGTCGCGGCGCAAGGGTCCGGCGCGACGTTCGTCGAGGAGGTGGTGGTCACAGCCCGCAAGCGGGAGGAGGGCCTGCAGGAGGTACCGATGGCGGTCAGCGCGCTGGACGGCACGCTGATCTCGGAGTTCAACATCCAGCAAGGAGACCCTGGGCGGCCAACTCAACCTCGAGTGGGACATCTCCCAAGACATCACCTTGACCTCGCTTACCGGCCTGCGCACCGTCGAGTCGGCGATCAGCTACGATCCGGACAGCGGTCCCTCCGACCGGACGTCGGTGACCTTCGGGCCCATCACCGAGTCCACGTCGATGCCCACGGTTCCCATCCGCGTGGCGCCAGCGCCCATCACGCTGTCGGGCGTTACCCACGACACCGGCATCGACCAGGAGTTCTTCAGCAAGGAATCTAGGCCGGCTGGAGAACCGCCTCATCCGAGCGCGGCGACTCCGGTACGGCGCCTGCCCCACCTTGGGTCTCGAGCGCTCGAACGCGCGAGGTCAACTCGTCCAACCGGCCCAGGATGAACGTCTGGCCCGCTTCCAGCCGCGCGACCCGCTCGCCGAGGCTTGCGAGTTCACGCCGCACGGCGGCGAATTCGCGGTGCATTTCCTCGCGCAATGCCGCGATCTCCGACCGCATCTCCGCGCGCAGCCCGTCTATCTCGGAGCGCATCTCCGCGCGCAAGCCGCCTATCTCGGAGCGCACCTCCGCGCGCAACGCCACACCAAGGTCGTTCAAGCCCTGGTACAGGAACCCGATCGCCCCCATGATCGCGACCAGCGCGAAACCCAGGCTCCACTTCAGCATACGCAACTGGCCGAGCACATCGCTCAGCAGTTCACGCTCACGCGCGCCGACCGATTCAGCCACCGCCGCCACGACTTCCTCCCGCAGCTCCGCGGCGAGCCGCTCGAAGTCGCCTTGGGTCACGGGTGCCAGGTGGTCGTCCATCGCTACCGCCATAGGTTAATCCTCGCCACTTTCGCCGGCAATGAGGTGGATGATTCACCACCGATCCTGCCAGCGGCCTGGCGGTGGGGCTACGGCAGGTCTCTCGGGTCCGTCTCCGAGAAACGCCCCGGGCTCCGTGCGAGTACAGCCCTCCAATGCGCGGGATCAATCGCCCTCACGACCGAGCAGACGCGCGATCACGCGCTCGATGTCGACGTCTTCCACGTCCTTCAGGGGGCCCATCCGGCGGTAGACCTCCGCCGCCGCGCAGTGGAATCCGTCGGGCAGCCCGGCCGCGCCGAACGTCGCCGCGATCTCGTGCATCTCGCCCTCGAAGCGCCATGCCTTGGCGCTGGTGGCGACGGCGGTCCTCGCGCTGCGTTCCGGCAGACCCGGCTGCGAGATGCCCCACTCCTCGAGCAGCGCCGCCGTCACGTCCTCCCGCTCCGCCAGCGCGCGGATCGCCAGAATCAGGGCGGACGATCCCTTGGTGAACGCGGCGTAGCACATCTTGAGCGCCGACGCGGAACCCGCTACCGGTCGCGCATCGACCAGCGTTCCGGAGAACCATCCGGCGACATCCCCCGCTCCGGGGCCCGACAGGTAGAGCCGCGTGACACCGGGGCGCCAGGCGGGGGGCCCCACGATGCCGCCATCGACGAACCCGTCCCCGACGATCGCCCCGACGCGCCGCGCCGTGTCCGGCGACACCGCGTTGGCGTCGACATAGGTGCCGGAGAAGCCGGCCGCCACGACCGCTTCGGCCACGGTCACCGCAGCATGCGGCGGGCAGACCGACAGCACGTGATCCACGGCCCCGACGGCCTCCTCGAGCGTCGCCGCCGCGGCGAGACCGGCGTCGCGCGCGCGCTCCGCCGTCGCTTCGGTGCGTCCCTCGGTCACCCACCGAACGACGTGCGCGTTCTCCCGGAGCGCTGCCCCCAGGGAAGTCCCCATGGCCCCCGGATGCAGCAGCAATACGCGCTCGCTCAATTCCGCGCCCTCACTTGCGCGCCCTCACTTGCGCTCCCTCACTTGCGATAGTCCAGCGGCGGCGCGCGGTCCCCCAGGAGCGCCTCGTAGACAAAGTCCGCTCCGCGGCGCCGTTCCAGTTCCGCCCGCGCCTCGCGCAACCGGTCCCGGTCGCGCAGGAGGTCGGCGGCCGTCACGGCCAACACCTTCGCCGCGAGCATCATGCCCTTGTGGCCGATGCTCATGCCGCCAGCGGCGACGGCCTGCCAACTGTGGGCTGGCGTTCCCGGGACCCACGTCGCCGTGCGGAATCCCGCGGTCGGCACGTTCCAGCTCACGTCCCCCACGTCCGTGGACCCCATCCCCTGACGGAACTGGAACGGACGGACTTGTCGCTGCGACCCGAGGGGCAGGCGCGGCGCGAGGAGCGTCGCCCGGATCGCCTCGGCGAACGCCCGTTCCTCCGGGGCGTACTCGATACCGCCGATGGCCCGCAGGTGCGCGTCGAAGACCTCCGCCAGGGTGTCGTTCCGCAGCACCGGATAGTTGCCGTGCATCACCTCGTACGACATCTCGGTGCCGGTACCGCGCGCGGCGCCCTCCGCGGCGGCCACCACCCGTTCGAACAGCGCGAGGGCCTGCTCCGGACGAGGATGCCGCACGTAGTAGTAGACCTCCGCGAACTCCGGGACGATGTTCGGCGCGTCCCCGCCATCGGTGATCACGTAATGGATGCGCGCGTCCGACGGCACGTGCTCGCGCATCAGGTTGACCATGTAGTTCATGGCCTCGACGCCGTCGAGGGCCGAGCGTCCCTTGTCGGGCGCCGAGGCGGCATGGGCCGCCGCGCCCCGGAACTGGAAGCGCCCCGACTTGTTGGCCGTGCTGCTCCCCGGCGAGGCGTCGTTGCGGTCGGACGGGTGCCAATGGAGGACGGCATCCACGTCGTCGAACAGGCCCGCCCGGGTCAGGTAGACCTTGCCTGACCCGCCCTCCTCCGCCGGGGTCCCGTACACGCGCACGGTACCGGCGTGCCCCGTCGCCTCGAGCCATCGGGCAACCGCGGCCCCCGCGGCAACGGACGCGGCGCCGAAAAGATGGTGGCCGCAGGCATGGCCCGGGGCTCCTTCCACCACCGGTGCGCGCTCGGGCCGCGCGGCTTGGGACAGACCCGGCAAGGCGTCGAACTCGGCGAGAATCCCGAGCGTCGGGGAACCCGCTCCCCAGGTAGCCACGAACGCGGTCGGCATCCCCGCGACGCCCCGCTCCACCGCGAAGCCGCCCTCTTCGAGGTACGCGGACAGGCGGTGGGAGCTCTTCTCCTCCAGGTAACCGAGTTCCGCGAAGCGCCACAGGTCGCTCGCCATGGCCACGGTCTCCGCCTCGTGTTGGGCGACCTCTTCCAGCAACGCGTTCGACGGGCCGTCGGCGAACGCCGCGGAGACAGCCCCAACCGCGGCGATCCACGTCGCGCAAAGGCTGCGCCCGATGCATGATCGTCTCGACACCGTCACCCTCCTCACGCGGAAGCCCGAAGCCTGCGCACCGACCGGCCAAAACGCAAGGCTCGAGCGACCCGCTTTACATGTTCCGGTACGGCCCTATAATTGGTCAGACCAATTTGGTCCGACCAAACGCCACCGGCATGCCCGCACAGCACGAAGTCATCGCCAACAGCCTGACGCGCGACATCCTCTCCGGCCGCTATCGCCCGGGCGAGCGGCTTCCCTCCGAGCGCGACCTCGCCACGCGGTTCGACGTCAACCGGGGTGCGGTCCGGGAGGCCGTCAAGAGCCTGCAGCAGCTTGGCATCGTCGACGTCCAGCCGGGGGGCGCGCGTGTCGCATCGGTGGAGGAAGCCAGTTTCGAGGTGATCGGCAAGCTCCTCGAGGTCCACGATGTCCCCGATCCGGACCTGGTGACGCAGGTGCTGCAGGTCATCGGGGCCCTGTTCAAGCTCGCCGCCGAGACGGCGATCGAGCAGGCGTCCGACGACGAACTCCAGAACATCGCCTCGCATACACGCCGCATTCGCGACTCCGTGCGGAGCGCCGCCGCCGAATCCCACGAGGAGGACATGGTCGCGCGCTTCGAGTTGATAAGGGCGGTCATGGAAGTCTCCGGCAACCTGGCGACGCGCATCGTCTCCCGCGGGCTGCTTGCCCAGATGGCCAAGCGCGTCGGCAACCTCGTGGAGTACTACGAGGTGGTCGAGCCCGACCGGTACACCGCCGGCATGGCCGAGTTCGAACAAGCACTGCTGGCACGTAACCGCGCCCGGCTGCGGGACAGCCTCGACGCGATCACGGATCTCAGCCGCGAAACCATCCTGCAGGCAATCGCCCGCGCGGGACAACCGGTCCGCCGGGAGGCCTTCGCCCGATGAACAAGACCGTCCTGATCCCGTCCGTCGTCGTGGTGGTGTCGATCTTCGCCGCCCTCACGCTCATGGCGACGGCGCCCCGGCTCGAACCCAATGCGCCCGAGCCGATCCCGCTCACGGTCCGCGTCACGACCGTGGAACCCGCCCCGATCCGACTGGCGGTGACTTCCCAGGGCACCGTCGGGCCCAGCACCGAGAGCCAGCTCATTCCCGAAGTCTCGGGACGCGTCGTGTGGATGTCACCGTCCCTCGTCGCCGGTGGTTACTTCGAGGCCGGCGATCCGCTGCTGCGGCTCGACGACGAGGATCTGGCCGCGGCCGTCGCCCGGGCCCGGGCGAACCTCACGCGCTCGGAAGCCGAACACCAGCATGCCCGCTTCGAGTACGGGCGCATCCGCAGCCTCGGCGAGCGGCAGTTGGCCAGCCGCTCGCAGATCGAGAACAGCCTGCGCGCCTACCGCATCGCCACGGCGGCCCTGCAGGACGCGCGCGTGGCGCACGGGCAGGCCGCCCGGGATCTCGCCCGCGGCGAGGTCCGCGCCCCGTTCACCGGGCTCGTGCGATCGGAGCAGGTGGACCTCGGGCAGTTCGTCGCGCGCGGCTCGCCGATCGCGACGATCTACGCCACCGACGTCGTGGAAGTGCGGCTCCCCATCGCCGATCGGGAACTCGCTTTCCTGAACCTGCCGTTCGGGCACCGCGGCGCGCTGCCGGAACCCCTGCAGGCGCGCGTGACGCTGTCCGCCGACTACGGCGGACGACCGATCGCCTGGAACGGCCACCTGGTGCGCACCGAGGCGGAGATCGACATGAAGAGCCGCATGGTGCACGTCGTCGCCCGGGTCACCAACGCCGGCGCGTCTCTGCCGCTACCGGTCGGCCTGTTCGTCAACGCCGATATCGAGGGGGTCGAGGCGACGGACATCGTCGACCTGCCGCGCAACGCGCTGCGCCGCGGCAACCGCGTGGTGATCGTCGACGAGGAAGACCGGCTCCAGTACCGGCAGATCGTCCCGTTGCGGCTGTACCGCGACCGCGTCCTGGTCGAGGACGGCCTGCGCGCCGGCGAGCGGGTGTGCGTCTCGCCCCTGCAGACCGTCATCGAAGGCATGCGGGTGCGGCCCATCGACGATGCGGCAGAGGCCGCCGCTCCCGAAGCGGGGGCGCCAGGCGGCACGCCGACGGCCGCGTAGCCGGTTCCCGCCCGCACGTACCCGAACACCCGAGGGCACCATGCTTCGCGTGATCTCCTGGTTCAGCCACAACATCGTGGCCGCCAACCTGCTGATGACGATCCTCGTCATCGGTGGCGTCATGGCACTGTTCACGGTGCACCAGGAAGAGTTCCCGAACATCGAGTTCGAGATGGTCAACGTCAGCGTGCCCTACCTCGGCGCGGCCCCCGAGGAGGCGGAACTCGGCGTGTGCGTGCGCATCGAAGAGGCCATCGAGGGCGTGGAGGGCATCGAGAAGGTCTACTCGACGGCCAGCGAAGGCGCCTGCGCAGTACAGGCGCAACTCTACGAGGGCGCCGACGAGGCGGCCGCCGTCAACGAGATCAAGAGCCAGGTGGACGGCATCTCCTCGTTTCCGGTGGAGACCGAGAAACCGATCGTCTCGGCGATGTCGTTCCGCCACAACGTCATCGAGATCGCCGTGTCGGGCGACGCCCCGGAACGCACGCTGAAGGAGATCGCCCGGGGGATGCGGGACGACATCGCGGCCCTCGACGGGATCTCCCAGGTCGACCTCATGTACACCCGGCCCTACGAGATCTCCGTGGAGGTCTCGGAGTACATGCTGCGCCGCCACGGCCTGACGCTCGACGATGTCGCGCATGCGCTGCGGCGGGCGTCCCTCGACATGCCCGGCGGCACGCTGCGGACCGAGGGCGGCGAGATCCTGCTGCGCACCAAGGGACAGGCCTATCTCGGGACCGAGTTCGAGGACCTCGTCGTACTGACGCGGGAGGACGGCACGCGCGTTTACCTCCGGGATGTCGCCGAGGTCCGGGACGGCTTCGCCGAGGGCGACCTGCTGGCACTCTTCGACGGGCAGCCGGCCGCCATCGTCAAGGTCCTCCGGATCGGCAAGGAAGACATCATGGAGATGGCCGAGAAGGTGCGCGACTACGTCGCCGACGCCCGCCTGCGGATGCCCGATGGCATCGAGCTGGCGGTGTGGGCCGACGCCTCCAGGGACCTGCAGGAACGGGTGAGCACGCTGCTGCGCACCGCCGGTTCGGGTCTGGTGCTCGTGCTCGCGGTCCTCGCCCTCTTCCTGCGGTTCCGGCTGGCCATGTGGGTCGCCGTGGGCATTCCGATCGCCATGCTCGGCACGATCGCGCTCTTCCCGTTCTTCGACGTGTCCATCAGCACGATGACCGTGATGTCCTTCATCCTCGTGCTCGGCATCCTGGTCGACGACGCGATCGTGGTGGGGGAACGCGTGCACGCCCACGAGCAGCTCGGCAAGCCGCCCATCCAGGCGGCCGTCGAAGGCACCTGGGAGGTCGCCGTGCCCGTCATCTTCGGCGTGCTGACGACCGTCGCCGCGTTCCTGCCCCTGCTGATGGTCGCCGGCCGCATGTCGTCGTTCTTCGGCGTCATCGGGGCGGTCGTCATCATGGCCCTCGGGATGTCGATCGTGGAAAGCCAGTGGATCCTCCCGGCCCACCTCGCGCACCGCAAGCGCGACGAGTCGGGCCGCCTGGCGGGCCGGTGGAACGCCATCCAGTCCCGGTTCTCCGGGGCGCTGATGCACTTCGCGGCGAACGGCTACGTCCGATTCCTGCGCCGGGCGATCGCCTGGCGTTACGTCACCGCCGCCACCGGCCTCGGCATCCTGATCGTCTCCCTGTCGCTCATCCTGAGCGGCCGCGTCATCTTCTCGTTCTTCAGCTCCATCGACGGCGACAAGGTGTATGCGACGCTCGAGATGCCGCCGGGGATCTCGGCCGAGAAGACCCGCGCCGCGGCAGGGCAGATCGAGGCCACGGTCGAACAGTTGCGCGCGGAGTTCGACCAGTACGCGGCACGCGGCGTCCCGAGCGTCATCAAGCACACGATGGTCAGCGTCGGCACGCACATCCACCGGGGAGGACCGCCGATGCCGGAGGGCCCCGGGCGGAGCGACTACGCGGAGGTCGCCATCGAACTCGTGCCCCTCGAACAGCGCGACTACATCCTGTCGCGGGATGTCGCAGACCGCTGGCGCGAGATCGTCGGCTCCGTTCCGGACGCCCTGCGCCTGTCGTTCGGCGCGGATTCCTTCAGCTCCGGGGAGGCCATCCACCTCGAAGTCCGGGGCAGCGACGTGGACCAGCTGCGCATGGCGGCGGTCGAGTTCAAGAACGAACTCTCGCGGTACGAAGGGGTCAAGGACATCAGCGACTCGTTCCGCGCCGGCAAGCAGGAGATCAAGCTCAACCTGCTGCCTGGGGCCCGCAACCTCGGGCTCACGCTGAACGATCTGGCCGCCCAGGTGCGGGCCGCGTTCTACGGGGCGGAGGTGCAGCGCATCCAGCGCGGTCCCGACGAGGTGCGCGTCATGGTCCGCTATCCGGAGGACGAGCGCCGCTCCATCGGCAACCTGGAAGACATGCGGATCCGCACGCCCGACGGGACGGAGGTCCCGTTCACGAGCGTCGCGAGCTTCGAGATCGACCGTGGCTACTCCCAGATCAACCGTGTCAACGGCCAGCGGGTGGTCAACGTGCTCGGCGACATCGATCGCAACCAGGTCACGCCCGAGGAGATCAACACGAGCATCATGACGGAGCTGATCCCCGCGCTGCGCCAGAAGTACCCCTCCGTCACCGTCCAGCAGTCCGGCGAGCAGGAGGAGCGGCTCAAGTCCATGATGGGCCTCGCCTACGGGGCGCTGCTCGCCCTCATCGGCATCTACGCGCTGCTGGCGATCCCGCTGAAGTCGTACCTGCAGCCCCTGGTCATCATGAGCGTCATCCCCTTCGGCGCGGTGGGCGCCATCGTCGGGCACTGGATCATGGGCAGTCAACTCATGTTCTTCTCCCTGCTCGGCATCGTGGCGCTGTCCGGGGTGGTCGTGAACGCAAGCCTGGTGCTGGTCGATTACATCAACCGGCGCCGCCGTGAAGGCATGCCCCTCGAAGAGGCGGTGTTCAACGCCGGCGTGGTGCGCTTCCGCCCGATCATCCTGACCTCCACGACGACCTTCGTCGGCCTGCTGCCGCTGATGTTCAGCCAGAACCCGACGACCTTCTTCATCATCCCGATGGCGATCTCGCTCGCGTTCGGAGTATTGTTCGCCACGGCCATCACGCTGGTGCTGGTGCCCGGCCTGTACGTCATCGTCGAGGACTTCGTCGAATGGGGTCCCCTGCGCGAGGGCCACGCGGACAGCCAGGTGCAGCCGACGGGGTGATCTCGGGAGGATGCTCCGCGGCTCCTCCCCCGGGGACTCGGACCGGATGGGAGGGGACATGCAGGAGTCAGCGACCGCGTCGGTTCGTGGAGTCATACTCGTTTCGCTCCTGCTCGGGGGCGCGGCCTGCGCGCCCGAGCCCGCGGAGCCCGATCCCGCACCAGCCCAGGAAGAGCAGGAGGCGCAGCAGCGGACGCTCCTGACTCCCGCACGGCGGCACCAGGACTGGGAACCGCCCGGCGGGCCGGCCACCGTTCCCGCGAGTCCTCCGGGGCCGCGTTGCACGCATTACAGCCCCACCCGCTCCGCCTTCTTCGGCGACCTCCACGTCCACACGGTCCAGTCCCTCGACGCATACGGCCGCGGCGGGTTCCAGACGCCCGACGACGCCTACCGGTTCGCGAAGGGCGAACCGATCGGCCTGACCCCGCGGAGCGCGGACGGAGAACCCCTGCGTTTCGGGACGATCGACCGGCCCCTCGACTTCGCCGCCGTCACCGACCACGCGGAGTGGATCGGCGAACTGGAGTCCTGCACGAACGCGCAGTCCCCCGCCTACGACAGCCTCGACTGCGAGATCATGCGCGGCCGGCCCCTCGCCGGGACTACCGCCGCGGGCGATGCGCTGATACGCCGCGTCCTCAGCGGGGCGATCCGCGGACCCGGCGGCATGTGCGGCGCCGACGCCTCGGTGTGCCGGGAGTACGCCGGCCACGCCTGGCGGCGTACGGTCGCGGCGGCCGAGGCGCACCAGGACCGCACGGAGGCGTGCGCGTTCACGGCCTTCAACGCGTGGGAGTTCACCTCGGCCCCCGGCAGGAGCAAGGTCCACCGCAACGTCATCCTGCGCAACGACAGCGTGCCGGAACTGCCGATCTCCTGGGCCGAGGAAGCCGAGCCGGAAGGCCTCTGGAAGAAACTCGAGGCCCGCTGCAACGACACGGACACGGGCTGCGAGGCCCTCACGATCCCGCACAACCCGAACATCTCGAACGGACGCATGTTCACCGTCACCTACAAGGACCGCCCGCTCGACGCGCAGCGTCAGCGCGCGGAACTCCAGCGGCGCCTGGAGCCGCTGGTGGAGATGATCCAGGCGAAAGGCGAGTCCGAGTGCCGCACGGGCATGTGGAACGTGCTGGGCGGCGAGGACGAACTGTGCGGCTTCGAGAAGGTGCGGTACATGCCGAACGGGGCGCGGCCCGAAGACTGCAGGGAGTCCTTCGGCAGCGGCGCCCTCGGGGGGATGGGATGCCAGTCGCGGCTCGACTTCGTCCGCTACGGCCTCATCGAAGGCCTGCGCGAGTACGCGCGCATCGGCGTGAACCCCTACCGCCTCGGCTTCATCGGCAGCACCGACACGCACAACGGCACGCCCGGCGCGGTCGAGGAGTACAACTACCTCGGCCACAACTCCCTCGTCGACGACACCCTGGAGAAGCGCATCACGACCCCGGCGTACGCGCCGCACCCGCTGCGCAATCCCGGCGGCCTCATCGGCGTGTGGGCCGAGGAGAACTCCCGCGACGCGCTGTTCGACGCCATGAAGCGCCGCGAGACCTTCGCCACCAGCGGCGTGCGCATCCAGCCACGGCTGTTCGCGGGCTGGGACCTGCCCGATGGGCTGTGCGGGGACGCGGACGCGGTCGCCGAAGCCTATCGAAGCGGCGTCCCGATGGGCGGGGCGCTGGATCCCGCCGGGGTCGACGACGACGGTCCCGTCTTCTTCGCGAGCGCCCTGCGCGATCCCGGCACGGCCATGGACGCCGGCGCCGGCCTGCAGCGGATCCAGGTGATCAAGGGCGAGGTCGACGACTCGGGGCTGTTCCGCGAGACCGTCGTCGACATCGCGGCGGATGACGGTCCCGACGTGGAGATCGACGCGGACTGCGCGCCGAGCCGCCAGGGCGCCAACGCCCTCTGCAGCGTCTGGCACGACCCGGCCTGGAACCCGGCAAAGCCGGCGGTGTACTACGCGCGGGTCCTCGAGCAGCCGAGTTGCCGGTGGCACGCGCGGCAGTGCGCCGCCCTTCCGGCGGACGAGCGCCCGGACGCGTGCGCCGACAACGCACTGCCGCGCACCGTCCAGGAGCGGGCGTGGACCTCGGCGATCTGGTACGAGCCGCCGCTCGCCGACGACGCTTCCTGACCGAACCGCGATGTCCGGCCGCATGCTGACCTGCACCTGGGCGCCCACGGTCTTCGCCGGGCCCCGGGTGGTGTCGACCAATCCCGAGGGCGGGTTCCCGGACGGACGCGCCCTGGACCACGCCGTCCTGCCCGCGCTCCGCCGCATCGAGGAGCTTGGTCTCTCGCACCTGCTCATCGCGCAACGCTGGTGGGGCAGCGGCGAGGAGATGGAGGGCTCGTCGCTCGACTGCCTCGCCATGACCGCCCTGTTCGCCGCCCACACCGAACGCGTCCGGCTCGTCACCGCCATCCACCCCGGCTTCTTCCATCCGACCGCCATCGCCAAGTGGGGCGCGACCCTGGACTGGATCAGCGGCGGCCGCTGGGACATCAACGTCACCAGCGGCTGGAACCTCCGCGAGTTCGACATGTACGGAATCGACACCCTCGAGCACGGCGAACGCTACGCGCGTTCCGCCGAGTTCATCGACGTGCTGCGCGGTGCGTGGGACGCGCCCCGCTTCTCGTACGAGGGACGTTTCTACCGTGCGGACGAACTCGAACTGGAACCCCGTCCCTCGGGGCCGCTGACCGTGTTCCAGGGGGGACAGTCCGACGACGCGGTCGCGATGGCGGCCGCGCACTCGGACTGGATGTTCCTCAACGGCGGCACCCCCGAGCGGATCGAGGGCGTCATCGGCCGGGTGCGCAAGGCCTGCCGTGCAACGGGACGCTCGGTGCGCTTCGCCCTCTACGCGGCGCCGCTGGTACGGCGCACGGACGCCGAGGCGTGGGCGGAAATCGACGCGCGTATCGCGGTCATCGACCGCGGCCTGGCCGAGCGCCGACGCGCCGCCACCGGCGGCGCCGAGGGCATGTGGGCCTCGGACGAGGACCTGAGCCTGCTCGACACCAACGAGGGCTACGCCGCGCGGCTCATCGGCAGTCCCGATACGGTCTACGAGCGCCTCGAGGCGTTCCGTGCCCTCGGCGTCGAGATGCTGCACTTCGACACCCGGGACGAACTGTTCAACGAGACGATCCTGCCGGAACTCATCGGCTGATGCGCTATGGCGTACCCGCTACCGTCCAGGCGACGATCACGACCAACACCGCGATCGCACCCGCCAGGTATTGCCCCGAGCGCCCGAGCCGGCGGATGTCGAACGGCGCGATCGCCGCACCCGCCACGACCCCGCAGACGAACCCGGCCACGTGCGCGAGGACATCGGTGTTCGCCCCGCCCATGCCCGTGAACGCGAGCATGGCCAGCCCGGCCACGATGGGTGCGAAACCCCGGCGCCAGCCGCGACCCCGGAAATAGCCCCGGCGCCACACGAACGCGGAGGTCAGGCCGACGCAGGCGAACGTCGCGGTCGAAGCGCCGAGCGATGCGAACCCGTCCGGACGCAGCCACGCGTTCACCCCGTTCCCGGCGGCGCCGGCGAGCAGCACCAGCAGCCAGCACAGGCCGGAACCCAGGTACCGCCCCGCCATGAGCCCGAAAACGGCGCCGAACAGCGAGTTTCCGAGGATATGCGCGAGGTCGCCGTGCAGCGTCAGCGCCGTGATCGCGCGCCACCACGCCCCGTCCCGGACGAGTTCCGCCTCCATGCGTCCCG
>JAJDTI010000029.1 GCA_022827245.1 Pseudomonadales bacterium
CATACCCGACCTCGACATCGAGGTCCTGAGCTGGACGCTGACCCTGGGCGCAGACCCCGCGGCCCTCTCGGAGGCCGCGCTGGCCGCGGACGTCGGCGCCGTTGCGGAAGGCCCCCCGGCAGCGACGGACCTCTACGATCCTGGATTGCGCGCACGCCTGCCGGCGCGCCGCTTCGCGCGGGAGTCGCTCGCCACCGGGACGGCGGTCGAGGGCCCGGCCCTGATCGTCGAGGCCCAGACGACGACGGTCCTCAGCCCCGCGTTCCACGCCCGGGTATCGCCCCGGGGCGACATCCTGATGGAGCGGATCGAAACGGGAGCCGAACGATGACGAACGACGACGGCCTGGCCGCGATCCAGGCGCAGCTGGTCTGGAACCGCCTGCTCGCCATCGTGGAGGAGCAGGCACGCACACTGATGCGCACGGCGTTCTCGACGGTGGTGCGCGAGGCCGGCGACCTCTCGGCCGGCGTCTTCGACACCCGCGGCGCCATGCTCGCCCAGGCCGTCACCGGCACGCCCGGCCACGTCAACGCGATGGCCGAGTCCGTGGGCAAGTTTCTCGCGAAGCACCCCCTCGACAGCCTCGTCCCCGGCGACGTGCTGCTGACCAACGATCCCTGGGACGCCACCGGCCACCTGAACGACTTCACCGTCGTGACCCCGGTGTTCGCGGGCGCGCGTCCGGTCGCGCTCTTCGCGAGCACCAGCCACATCGCCGACGTCGGCGGCCGCGGCTTCGGACCGGAGGCGAACGAGGTGTTCGAGGAGGGCATCGCCATCCCGATCGGGCACCTTTTCCGCGCGGGCGAACTGAACGCGACGCTCATGGACATCGTCCGCGCGAACGTGCGCGACCCGCTGGTGGCGGAGGGCGACCTCTACTCACTCACCGCCTGCAACGCGACCGGGGCGGAACAGCTCCTCGCCATGCTGGAGGACTTCGGCCTCGACGGCGTCGACGAGGCGGGCGCCGCCATCGTCGCGAGTTCCCGCCGCGCCATGGCGGAGGAGATCGCGGCACTCCCGAACGGCACCTGGCGCTACACGATGGACGTCGACGGCTACGACGCGCCGGTGCACCTCGCCTGCGCGCTGACGATCGGGGACGGGCGCATCCGGGTGGACTTCGACGGCACGTCCGGCCTCTCGCGCTTCGGCATCAACGTGCCCCTCAACTACACGCGCGCCTACGCGTCGTTCGGCGTGCGCTGCGTGGTCGGCGGGGACGTGCCGAACAACGCCGGGTCGCTGGAACTGGTCGAAGTGACCGCCCCGGAAGGCTGCATCCTGAACGCCCCGCGCCCCGCGGCGGTGTCCGCCCGCCACGCGCTGGGACAGTTGCTGCCCGACGTCATCCTCGGGTGCCTGGCGCAGGTCATCCCCGACCGCGTGCCGGCCGAGGGCGCCTCCTGCATCTGGAACCCGGTGCTGCTGTCGAGTTCCCACGCGGCTGCCGGCGACAACGCGCCCGGAGCCCCGTTCGTCATCAACCCGATCTTCAACGGCGGCACCGGCGCCCGCCCGGGCAAGGACGGCCTCTCCACCACGGCGTTCCCCTCCGGCGTGCGCATCACCCCCACGGAGATCAACGAGGTGACGTCGCCCCTCATCGTCTGGCGCAAGGAGTACCTCGCGGACTCCGGCGGCCCCGGCCGGCTGCGCGGCGGGCTCGGGCAGGTGATCGAAATCGCCCACGCCCAGGGCGCGCCGTTCGAGGTATCGCGCATGTTCGACCGGGTCCGGCATCCGGCGCGGGGGCGCGATGGCGGGCGGGCGGGGCGCGCGGGCGCCGTCTACCTGCGGGACGGAGACACGCGTACGCCTCTGCCGCCCAAGGGGAAAGAGACGGTGCCGGCGGGGTCGACGCTGGTGCTGGAGACGCCTGGGGGCGGGGGATTGGGCGACCCGCGCGAGCGTGACGCGGAGGCGGTGCGGGCCGATGTGGAGGGAACGCTGGTGTCGCCTGGGGCGGCTCGGGCGGTCTATCGCGTCGACTGAAGGGTTCCGCGTCCCAAACATAGCTGCGCGGCCCGGGTCAACCGTGGCAAACGACGCTCGATTAGGGTAAAACGTTAGGGCGACGTTAGGAAAGTAATGCCGTGGATCCTGCGGGCGTCGGGAGCGAGTTCGAAAGATCTCCGTTGCGGACGGCCTCGGTGGGAGGAAGATAACAAGGGCCGACAGAGCGCGCCGCGCTTGAGTGGTACGCACGTGCGCCGGCCGGTTTCCTATCTGCGATTTTCTTGGGAGGCGTTGATGACACCTCGGACGACCCCACACACCCCGTTCACTGCGCTTGGTTCGCTGTCCCGGTCCCTGTCGGTCTGGGCCATGGCGATCGGCGTGTTGTCGTTTGCCTTCGAGGCTGCCGCCCAGGTCCAGCCGCCTACCAACGAGGTGCCGGACCAACAGCTCCGCGTCGGCTACGAGCCCTACCGGATCCACCTGGAGGACTATTTCCCGGGGCGGCACGATGAGTGCATCGCTTGGTCGTCCGACCCGAGCGTCGCGCGGGTAATCCTGCAGGGCTACCGCGTGCGGGTCATCCCGGTCGACGCGGGGACCGCCACCATTACGGTCGGCGCGGTCAATGGTGGGACGACGACTACGCAGACCTTCGAGGTGACGGTCACGTATCCCAAACCAGGGATCGGGGGTCCCCTGCCGGACGCCGAGGTGCGCGTCAGCAAGTCCATCGAACTCGATGTGACTGGTGCGTTCACGGGTCGCGTGGAGGACGTGACGGCCACGGTCTCCCCTGAAGGGTACGCCACAGCCATGGTCGACCGCATGCTTCCCGAGGAAGGGCCCTGGCAGAGTGCGCTGACGCTTATGGGCGTTGCGCACGGACCGGTCACGGTAACCGTGGCCGCGAGCAACGCGTCGGGCACGACGGAGCGCACGTTTGAGCTCATGGTTCGGGACATTCCCCCCGAGCAGGGCGACGCGTTGCCGGACGCCACGGTCCGCGTGACGGAATCCATGATGGTCGATCTGTCGGCCGCGTTCACCGGGACCGCTCTGAGCTACGAGGCGTCAGTGGCGCCGGCCGCGGCGGCGAGCGCCATGATCGACGGGACGACGCTGATGCTGTCCGGCCTGCTGGCGACGCCTGATGCGGTCGTCACGGTGACGGCGTCCAACAACGAAGGCAGCGCCATGCAGGCCTTCATGCTCAACGTTCGTGACATCCCGCCGGAGGTGGGGGAGCAGTTGGCCGACACCGAGGTACGGGTGACGGAGTCGACGACGGTCGATCTCGAACCCGCGTTCTCGGGTACGGGACTGAGCTACACGGCGACGGTGTCGCCAGACACCGCGGCGACTGCCGCGATCGACGGTGAGACGCTCACGTTATCCGGCGACCTCGCGAGCATGGCGACGGTGACGGTGACGGCGACGAACACGGAGGGGATAGCCGAACAGAGCTTTGCCCTGCATGTGCGCGACATTCCGCCGGAGGTCGACGAACAGTTGGCCGACACCGAGGTACGTGTGACCGAATACACGATGGTCGATCTCACCAACGCGTTTTCCGGTACGGCGTTGAGCTATGAAGCGATGGTGTCGTCCGACACGCTCGCGACCGTCTCCGTAGACGGTACGACCCTCACCGTGTCGGGTCTCGTGGCAGGCATGACGACGGTGACGGTGACGGCGACGAACACGGAGGGAACCGCGAACCAGAGCTTCGCGCTCCACGTTAGAGACATCCCGCCGGAGGTCGACGAACAGGTCGCCGACACGTTGGTGCGGGTGACGGAGTCGACCACGGTCGATCTCACGAACGCTTTCTCTGGCACCGCACTCAGCTACATGGCGGCCGTGTCGCCGGAAACCGCGGCAAGCGCTTCCATCGACGGCACGACGCTGACGCTGTCGGGCCTGGTGGCCGGCGCCGCGACGGTCACGGTGACTGCCACGAATACCGAGGGCAGCGCCGAGCAGACCTTCATGTTGACCGTCGAGGACATTCCGCCGGAGGTGGCGGAGATGATCGGTGACGTCACCGTGCGTGCCACGGAGTCAGTGACGGTCGATATCTCTGGAGCTTTCTCGGGCACGGCGCTCGAGTATTCGGCGATGTCCGCGTCCGAGGACATGGCCACGGTTTCGGTCGACGGCACGGTGCTGACGGTCATGGGCGTGGCTGCCGGTCCGACGACCGTGACGGTGACCGCGACGAACACAGCGGGCAGCGCGTCGCAAGACGTCGCGGTGACGGTGGAAGACATACCGCCTGCCGTCGCCGAGCCGCTGGAGGCCGCGACCGTCCTGGTCGGCAGTACGGTAATGGTCGACCTGACGGACGCATTCTCGGGGACCGCGCTCAGCTACTCTGCGGTGTCGGCTTCCGATGCCATGGCCACGGTTTCGGTCGATGGCGCGATGGTGTCGGTGACCGGTGTCGCGGCCGGTCCGGTGACCGTGATGGTCACGGCGACGAACACAGCGGGAAGCGCGTCCCAGGATCTCGAAGTGACGGTGGAAGACGTGCCGCCCGAGGTCGCGGAGCAGCTCCCCGACATCGAGATACGCGTCGGCGACACGATGGAGATGGACCTCTCCGGGGCGTTCACGGGATCCGCGCTGCAGTACTCGGCGATGTCTTCGTCCGACGCGATGGCGACGGTCTCCGTGGCGGGGACCTCGCTGACGGTGACGGGCGTGGCTGCCGGGGGCGTGAGCGTGACGGTCATGGCGATGAACAGCGCCGACACCGCGCAGCAGGCCTTCGCGGTCAACGTGCGCGATGTGCCGCCAGGTACGACCGCTGCCCTGCCGGATGTCCACCTGGTGGCTGGCGGGGCGCCTGCGGTCATCGACCTTGGCAACCACTTCAGCGGTAGCGCGCTGGTGTTCGGCGCAACCGTGTCGGACGTGGCGGTGACGGCTTCCGTCGCCGGTGCGCAGCTCACGGTGGCGCCTGCCAACGAGGGCAGTGCGACCGTCACGGTGACGGCCGGCAACACCGAAGGCGTGATCTCCGCGAACTTCACCGCGATGGTCACGACCGACGCAGCCGAGGTCGAAGCGATCGAGCGTAGTCTCGCCGCGATTGCGGGGGCGACCCTGTCAAGCGTGAACTCCGCGTTCCAGGCCCGTTTCCGCGGGTCGGCAACGGCACCGATGGAGGCGTCGTCGCTGGCGTTTGACGGTGCGCCGGGAGAGTTCCTCGGTCCGTTCGGCGGAGTTGCCGCCGCGGGTTCCGGATTGGACTGGAATGGCACAGGTTGGTACGGCGGTAACGGCTCCCAGTGGGACGGCTCAGGCTGGAACGGCTCCCATGGGGGGTCCCACGGCCATGGCAACGGTGGCTGGATGGACGGCTACCCGGGTAGCGGAGGGCTGTTTGGACCGTCCCGCCCGATGGGTGGACAGAGCTTCATCATGCAGCTCGCCGCGAGCGGCGGTAGCGCCGGTATGGGCGACTGGTCTCTCTGGGGCCACGCCGACTGGCAATCGTTCGAGGCCGAGGGCATCGACGGCGACCTGACCTCCGTCTACATAGGGACCGACGTGACGATCGGCGAAGAGTGGCTGGTCGGCGTTGCCGCATCGCAGAGCGATGGCGACGTGGACTACCGGTTCGCGGGCCAGGCGGCCAGCGGGACGGGGTCGCTGACCACCGAGATGCTGAGCATCTTCCCGTACGCCAAGTACAGCGTGGACGACTGCACCGAGCTCTGGGCCATCCTGGGCTTCGGCACCGGCGACATCGAGAGTCGCCGCAGCGTGGTGACCCGCACCAGTGAGGCGGACCTCACCATGTCGCTGTTCTCGGCTGGGGGCAGCCGGGTGATCTCCTCCGGAGAAGGCTGGTCGGTCACGTTCCTGGGCGACGCATCCACTATCCGGATGGATACCGACGGCATCACCGGCGCTATCCAGAACGTCGACGTCAGCGTGCGCAGGATCCGGGCGGGTCTGCAGGGCGCGCGCATGATCGAGATGGACGACGGCACGAGCTTCGAGCTGTTCGGTGAAGTGGCGGCCCGCAACGACTCCGGTGACGGCCAAACGGGCGGTGGCGCGGAAATCAGCGCGGGTATCCGCTTCAACACCACCGAGCGGTTCAGCATGGAGCTCAAGGGCCGCATCCTGGGCACGCACTCGGAAGACGACGTGGAAGAGAGTGCCTTCAGCATCTCGGCCATGCTGCTTCCCAAGTCGAACGGCGGGGGCCTGAGCGTGGCGCTATCGTCACGGCAAGGGGCCGACTTCGGCATCTCGGGAATCATGCCCGGCCGGGACTACGACGCCATGCGGCGCGCTCGAGGCATAGCCGACGACTGGGGCTTCGATGCCCGTATCGGCTACGGGCTGCCCGACACGGGCCTTCCGGGCCTGCTGACGCCATTCGTCAAGGTCGACGCCGGTTCGTCCTACCGTCGCGGCGCGCGCGTTGGCGCACGCTTCGACGCGGGCGGACGCCTGGTCCGGTACCTCACCATCGAAGCTGCGGCCGGCACGGCCTACCACTTCTTCGATGACTCGATGGCAGGGCTGGTCGAACTGCGCGGGGAACTGCGCTTCTGACAACGCGCCGGAGCCGGGGTGACCCCACCTCGGCTCCGGCAGTTGGCAACGACTTTGGGCCGTGTTTCGCGGCGCGCAGGTTCGCGCGTCGGATTCCGGGTCACCCAACGCCGACCCTTCCCTTCGGCGAGCCGTTGCGCTCTGGAGCGGCTCGCCGTGTAGGTTTGCCTGTGGGGCGGCGATATGGTGCCCGGGGCCGGAATCGAACCGGCACGGAGTTGCCTCCGAGGGATTTTAAGTCCCTTGTGTCTACCTATTTCACCACCCGGGCAGCGGGTAGGGAAGGGTAGTCCCGCGCGGGGCCGCTTGCCAAACGCGGCTTGCTACCAGGCCGGCGGCAGTTCCCGGAAGTAGGGTGCGGTGCGGTCGCCCGCGGGGACATCCAGGCCGAACTGGTCGGCCAGCGCGTTGTATCGCTCGATCGCGTCCTCGCGCGTGATCCGCGGCTGTTGCCGGTACTCGTCGAGAGACCGCACCGGGTGGCCGACGCGGCCCTCGCCGGCCCACGAGTCGAAGATCGAGCCGACGTCCACCGCGATGCCGCCGCGCTGCTTGATCCAGTGGCAGTAGATCTTGCCGAAGACGCCGGCGCCTACCAGGAACAGCGCGCCAGGGTACGGTACCCGCAACGTCTCGCGCAGCTCTTGGAAGCCGTCCGGGAAGTGGGGCGTCTGGACCTCGCCGGTGTCCTCGAGTTCCCCCTTCACGCCGTACCACCGCACTTCTGCGACGCCGAACACCTCTTGCAGCGCGCCCGTCACCCGCCGGCAGGAGATCACGCCGACGAAATCGGCGCCTCCCAGGAGCGGTCGGTAGAGCAGGGCGTGCTGCATCAGCCGGTGCAGGGCCGTATGCGTCAGGGCGGCGCCGGGCCGGACCAGCTCGAAGGCCTCGAGCGCGTCCACGATCGCCTGCCAGAGGTGCAGGTCCGAGGCGAGCTGTTTCCGCCGCGGGACGCCCAGGACGTCGGCGCCCCGGATGGCGACCTTCAGTTCTTCCGCAAGGCGGCGCACGTCGGGGTCCGGCACGTCGATGGTTCGTAGCCAGATGCGCAGCGAGCGATTCACGTCCTTGCGGCTCGTGATCGTCGGATAACCCATCACGGCCCCCTCGCCGTCCCCGAGCCGGATGACGGACATCGGCCGCCGCTCGCGCATGTGCCGCCGGATCGCCAGGAACACCCGAAACGCGTCGAGTCGATCGGCGCTCAACATGGACAAACCCACCCCCCTCGAAGACCCGCGACCATACCAGAGCGAAATCTCCGATCAGACCGGATCAGACCGGGACACACGCGATCAGACCGGATCAGACCGGGACAGGCGCGAATCGAGTCCTACGGCCGGGCGATTTCGTCCTACGGCTTGTCTGGCGAATCTCCCACGGAAGCTGAGGGCGTCGTCCGATTTTTCCGCCGGTCCTGCGGGTGCATTCTCGCCCCCATGGCAATACCACGTCACAAGCTGGTGGACGAGGAAAACGCGTGCTGCTACCACCTGGCCTCGCGATGCGCGCGGCGGTCATGGCTGTTGGGACGCGATCCCTTGACCGGGCGGGACTACTCGTACCGCAAGTCGTGGCTGGTCGATCGAATGAAGCTGCTTGCCCCGTCCTTCGCCGTGGAGATCTACGGCTTCGCGGTGATGAACAACCACTTCCACCTCGTGCTGCACTACGACCCGAAGGCTTGCGAGTCATGGTCCGAGGAGGAAGTGGCACGACGTTGGGTGGAGGCGTTTCCGCCGGTCGAGCACGGCAAGGTAGTAGAAGAGCGCAAGGCCGAGAAACGGGAGATGCTGCTCGGCGATCCCGACCGCCTCGAGCGCTTGCGGCGGACGCTTGGCTCGCTGTCCGCCTTCATGAAACACCTCAAGCAGCCGATCGCGCGGCGCGCCAACCTGGAGGACGAGTGCGGCGGACATTTCTTTGAGCACCGGTTCTACTCGGGGGCGTTGCTTACCGAGGAAGCGCTGCTCGCCGCCCTGGTGTACGTGGACCTCAATCCCGTGCGCGCCAACCAGGTGCGAAGCTTGATGAAGTGCCGGGATACTTCTGCAGCCGAGCGGCTGCGGGAGAACAACGCGGCGGCCCTCGAAGAGTACGTGGGGCCACTGGTGTCCGGCCTGCGTGACTCTGAAGGCAGGACGAAACCGCTGCTGAACGTGACGCTTGCGGCCTATCTGACGCTTCTCGAAGAGATCGTCGCGGCGGAAACCGGCGCGTCGGAGGCGCCAGACCGAGTCGCCCGTTGGATTGCGCGGGCGTCTTCCTTGCGGAAGCGGCAGCGTGCATACGGCTCGCGGGAACTCCTGCGAGAGTGGACGGCGGAGCGTGGCCTGCGACTGCTCGAAGAGCCCATGCTCGCCTGACGTCCCAACGAGCCGAACGGACGCGGTTGGCGTCCTGACTTCCCAACTCAGCTCCAGGCTGGCCGCCCCCGGCGCCAGCTTGGGTGACCTCTTGCGCGAGCGGCAGGCAAGTGAGCGGCGAACCGCGCCGTGACGGCTCGCCGACGCCGCAGCGCGGACTGATAGCCTCCTCGATTCCCAGAAAAATGGGCTTGGGCGCGGCCACGTCTGCCGGGTTGGCCCGCAAGTGGCCGATGCGCGCCTGTCCCGAAGTCTGGTCTCGGGTGTCCTGAGCCTCACCGCGTGTGTCCCGAACTCAACCGAGTCTCCCCGAACGCGAGCGCGCCTGTCCCGAACCCGTTGTCCCGAACCCGTACAATGGCCGCCGTGGCCGCGCGCCCAGGTGTTGGAACGGGTAGACAAGCAGGATTTAGGTTCCTGTGTCCTCACGGACGTGTGGGTTCGAGTCCCACCCTGGGCACCAGCCCGGCGCGGCGCGATCCCCCGGATTTGGGAGTGTGCGAAAATAGCGGGCCGAAGCGTCGGAGCCGCTGTAGCGGTGAACGCAAGCACCATGGCCGAAGCCCACGAGGAGCAAGCGCTGCGGGAGCAGGACGGGGCGACCAGGGCGACCACCCCGGAGTCGACGCCGCGTCGGCCGCAGCGCGCCGCCAGACGGCTCGGCGAGTTGCTCGTCGAGCGCAACGCCGTGCAGGCGGACGATGTCGCCCGCGCGCTCCAGATTCAGCAGTCGGTCGGTGGCAAGCTCGGCGCGCTGCTGGTCCGCACGGGCGCGCTCTCCGAGGACGTTCTCCTCAGGACCCTCGCCGAGCAGCAGGGCGCGGAGTACCTGCGCGAGCCCACGGACCTGCCCGAGAACCTGACCGTCTACCGCTTCGTCGCCGACTCGCCAATCAAGCTCGACTGGTTCCTCGACCACAGCGCCCTCCTCTGGGAAGAGGAAGGCGAAGAGGAAGGAGAAGAGGACCGCCAACTCCGCTGCCTCGCCCGCGACATCCGCGACCACGGCCTCCTCGAGACCCTCGCCTACTTCTACCCCGGCCGTCCCGTGTCGTTCCACCTGGCGGCCAACCACCAGATCGACCGCCTGCTCGACTTCGTCCGCAAGGAGCGCGCCATCGAGAGCCTCTTCTCGGAGGACAACGCCAAGCAGTTGCGCGAGATGGCGGAGGAGGCCCCCGTCATCGAACTGGTCAACAACCTGCTCTCCCAGGCCGTCGACCTCGAAGCTTCCGACATCCACGTCGAACCGGCCGAGGAGAACTTCGCCGTCCGCATGCGCGTCGACGGCGTCCTGCACACCCGCCTCACCCAGCCGATCGAACGCTTCCCCGCCGTGGCGTCCCGGATCAAGCTGGTGTCCGGCATCGACATCGCCGAGCGCCGCCTGCCGCAGGACGGCCGCATCACCGAACGCATCTCCGGGAAGGACATGGACGTGCGCGTCTCGACGGTCCCCTGCGCGTTCGGCGAGTCCATCGTGCTGCGCCTGCTGGAAAAGGAACGCGACGACCTCACCCTCGCGAACCTCGGCATGGAGCCCGACCACCTCGCGATGTTCCGCGCCTGGTCGCGGGCGAGCAACGGTATCGTCCTCGTGACCGGCCCGACCGGGTCCGGCAAGTCGACCACCCTCGCCGGCGCGCTCCAGGAGATCGACGACGGCGTCCAGAAGATCATCACCGTCGAAGACCCGGTCGAAATCCAGATGCCGAGCATCACGCAGATCCAGACCCACGCGGAGATCGGCTACACCTTCGCCCGCGCCCTGCGCGCCATCCTGCGCCAGGACCCGGACGTCATCATGATCGGCGAGATCCGGGACCTCGAGACCGCCGAGATCGCCATCCGCTCGGCGCTGACCGGCCACGTCGTCCTGTCGACCGTCCACACGAACGACGCCGTATCGAGCTTCACCCGCCTGGTCGACATGGGCGTCGAGCCCTTCCTGGTCGCCGCCCCGACCCGCGGCGTGCAGGCCCAGCGCCTCGTGCGCCGCGCCTGCGAGCACTGCGCCGTGCCGGTCCCGCCCCCGCCGCTCGCCCAGGAACGCCTCGCGCACCTCGGCTCCACCGGCCTGGTCGGCGACCGCTGGGTGCGGGTCGAAGGCTGCGACGCCTGCCAGCACACGGGCTACCGCGGCCGCATGGGCATCTACGAACTGGTGCCGATGTCGGACGAACTGCAGAACATGATCGTGGGCGGCGCCAACCTGAACGACCTGAAGCGCGTCGCCCACGAGCGCCAGGGCCACCGCACGCTCCTGCAGGACGGCCTCATCAAGGCCTCCCAGGGCAAGACCACGGTGGAGGAAGTGTCCCGGCTGACGCTCACGGACAGCGGGGCTTCGTAGCCCTAGGCGAGACCCGCCCCCGATGCCGGCCTACGATTACGAAGTCGTCGACGCCAACGGCCAGTCCTCGAAGGGGCAGCTCGAGGCGGAGTCGCCCTCGGACGTTGTCCGGCGCCTCGCCGCGGCCGGCCACACGGTCGTCGACGTCAGCGAAACGCGCGACGCGGCCCGGGCCTTCGGCCGCCGGCGCCTGCGGGGCGCGGATGTCGTCGTCGCGTTCCACGAACTGGCCACGCTCCTCGGGTCCGGCGTGTCCCTCGGCGATGCGGTGCTCGCGCAGAGCCGCGGCAGCCACCACCCGTCCCTCGTCGCCGCGTTCGACACGATGGCCAGGCACCTCATGCGCGGCGAGCGCTTCCTCGACGCGATGGGCGCGAGCGGACTGCCGCTGCCGGACTACGTCCACCAGCTCGTCGAGGCCGGCGAGGCGAGCGGCCGCCTGCCGCAGGCCCTGCGCCAGGCCGTCGACCAGATGCAGTACGACCAGCGCGTGGCCGCCGACATCCGGGGCGCGCTGACCTATCCCGCGATCCTCGTCGTCGCCGGCGTCAGCGCGGTGCTCCTCGTCTTCATCTTCGTCGTGCCGCAGTTCGCGAACCTCCTCGAAGAGGCGGAGGAGCTGCCGCTGCTCGCGGAGTTCGTGCTGCGCGCCGGCGTCTGGTTCAACGCCAACACCTGGCTCCTCGTGGGCTCCGTCGTTGCCGCGGCGGCGCTCGGGACGGTGCTGTTCCGCCGTCGGGCTGTGCGCCAGCGGGTGATGGACATCGTGGGCACGGTGCCGATCCTGCGCGAATGGCTGTCCGAGGTAGACACCGCGAAGTGGGCTTCCGTGATGGGCGCGATGCTCGCGAGCCGCGTGGAGCTGATGGACGCCCTGGGACTCGCGTCACGCGGCGTGCGCATCTCGCGCCGCAAGGTCCTCCTCGAGCGGGCCGTGAACGAGGTGCGCGCCGGCACGCCCCTGTCCGAGGCGCTCGAGAAGCAGGACGCCCTCACCCCGACCGGCTACAATCTCATCCGTGTCGGCGAGCGCTCCGGCCAGCTCGCCGAGATGATGCGCGCGCTGGCCGAGCTCTACGAGGAGAACGGCACGCGGCGCATGAAGCGGGTGCTGACGCTCATCGAGCCGCTCGCGGTGCTTGCGATCGGCGGCGTGCTCGGCACCATCATGATCGGCCTGGTACTGGCGATTACGAGCGTCAATGAACTTGTGCTCTGACTACCCGAAACGACCGTGCCCGGCGGCCGCCGCAACGCGCCGGCGGAACAGGCGCAACCGGCGCAACAACCGGCGAAAGCAACGCGGCTTCAACCTCATCGAGCTGATGGTCGTGCTGGTGATCCTCGGCCTGCTCGCCGGTCTCGTCGGCCCGCGCCTGCTCGGCAGCGTCGAGAGTTCCAAGGTGCGCACGGCGGACACGCAGGTGAAGATGCTGAAAGGCGCGCTCCTCACGTACCGACTGGACATCGGCCGCTTCCCCTCGACCTCCGAGGGCCTGGCCGCGCTGATGGCGCCGCCGGCGGACGCCTCGGAGTACTGGAACGGCCCCTATCTCGACGACGAACTGCCCCTCGACCCCTGGCGCACCCCGTACCGCTACGAGTTCCCGGCGGACAACCTGCAGGGCTACGCGCTCTACTCACTCGGCGCCGACGCGCAGCCGGGTGGGGAGGGCAACAACGCGGACATCGGCTACCTGCCGGACGCAAGCGAAGGGTAGGGCGGCCCCGCCCCTGGCGGCGTCGTGCAAGCACTCGATACGGGAGGGGACAAGCCCCTCCTACAGAGCTTCTTTCGCCACGATGCCGAGCGTGAAGACCAGGATCGTGCCCATAAACAGCCACAGGCGGTGGTCGAGGCGGTCCAGCCTGTCTTCGAAGCGGTGTTCCAGGCGAGAAACGACCTCGCGGGTCGCCTGGACGGTGCCTTCCATCCGCGCAACGTCCTCGCGGGTGGCCTGGACGGTGCCTTCGAGCCGAGAGACGTCCTTGCGGGTCGCCTGGACGGAGCCCTCCAGCGCCTGGACGGAGCCTTCCAGCCGAGAAACGTCCTTGCGGGTGGCCTGGACGGTGCCATCCAGCGTCTGGACGGAGCCCTCCAGCCGAGAAACGTCCTCGCGGGTCGCCTGGATGTGACCCTCCAGCCGGCCAATGTCCTCGTGGGTCGCGTAATCGGGTATCGAGTCGGTCGCCATGGTAGCCCTCCGTGCCGGCATGACGGTTTGATGCCGCGGACGATAACACGCGCGGCCGACCCTCGCGCCTCGAGAGGCCCGTAGCGCGCGTTTTCCGCGATGTCGCACAACGTGTCGGGGCGATGGCTGCAGGACTACACGCTCTACTTCCTCGGCGCGGACGCGCAGCCGGGCGGAGAGGGCAACAACGCGGATATCGGCTACCTGCCGGACGAACCCGAGCGACAGGCTCAGCCTCAACGCGATAACCCTCAGGCAGCGATTCCCTCGCTGGCGTTTCCGGTAGCTTCCGCCCGCGGAGCATACCGCCTCCCTCCCGGGTTTCCCGAACCCCCAAAGACGCGCCGACAGGCTGTTGCATCTGCCCGGTGCGGCGTGGCAGAGTCACTGGCAGTCAGTGACGGCGTGGCCACCGGAGTCGCCGGCACCCCGGTTCGAAGGGACATCGAGTGGGGGTCCGGCGGGGCATTCCCGGGCCGACCACGTCCTACCCCGTGTCAAGCAGTACTCACGACCCGTGGTTGGTGGGACGTGGGGTTCATATTGCTCAGGGAAGCCGGGGATAGCTGCGGTTGTCCACTCGGGATCGCGTTGACGACCTCATTAGTTTCCAGGGCGAGGCGGTACTTGAGGAGGCCGTCTGGCCCGCTGCTTGCGCCAGAAACCTATCGATTCTGCTAGGGACGCGGAAACGCGTGCGGTCTACGTTACGGCTCGGCGGGACATGCCGTGGCCGTACGTAGAGCGAAGGCGGGGTAGAGGAGGAGGTGGCTTCGTCGGCGCGGATCGGCGCTCGGCAGGGTCGGGCCCTCGTCGGAGGATGCCTGTTCGTCCTGTTCTGCGGGGCTGGCGCGTTCTGGTGGATCGGGTCGTCCGATCGGGCAGAACGGGAATCGACCGCGGCCACGGAGGACGCCCCGGCCGTCGAGTCGCAGCGGCGCGAGGCGGTCGAACGGCTCATCGCCACGATCGCGGCGCAGGCCCGGGACGGCCCGACGGTAGTTGAATCCCAGGCGCCGCCGCCCCGGCAGGACCCCTCACGACAGTCGGTTCCGCTCGCCGGCGAAGCCGAACGCCCCCCGGCGCCCGACGGTTACGCGTACCCGAGCTTCGAGCCAGGCGGGCCGCCCCGGAAGTCGGAGGGCCCGGGTGCCGCCGCGCCGCTGTCGGACGCTCCCGAGTGGCTCGGATCTCCGGACTCATTGGCGGTGCTGTCGGCGAACGCCGAGGCGGCGGGCCGGGACTGGTCGTTCGGCTGGGTGCGGCTGCGCGCGGATGCGGCGCGCGACGAGGCGGTCGCGGCGCTGACGCAGCTCGGCGTCCGGATCGAGGGGCAGCTCGGGGCATCCTTCCGTGCCAGGCTGCCGGGGGATTCCGAACGACTCCGCGCCATCGCCGCACTGCCCGATGTCGCGGCGGTAGGCGCGCCGCCCCCGTCCGCCAAGCTGCCAGCGTCCTTCGCGAAGGAAGCGCGCGCCATGCCGGCGCACGAGGTCGTGCCCGTGTTCGTCACCCTCGCCGCGGCCGGCGACCCCGACGCGCTGTGGCGCGAGGAACTCGAACGCCGCGGAGCGGTAGTCGGCGCCTACGATCCAGACACGCGAACCTACCTCGCCAACGTGGCGTACGGCGTCCTCGACGCGATAGCGGCGGCCGATTTCGTGGCGTTCGTCGAACCCGTGGGGATCGTCGAGGCCAACAACGACACTGCCGTCCCTGCGATGGGAGCCGACGCGTACCGGACGTACACGGATGCCGACGGCTGGGGAGGCACCGCCGGCGAAAGCGTCGCCGTCGCAGTCATGGACACGGGCCTCAACATCAACCACCTGGACATCGCGTCCGGTCGGCACAGCGTGTGCGGAGCAAACTTCTACACCTCGCTGTCGGAAGAGCAGGACCTGTGGGTGGATGCGAACGGCCACGGCACGCATGTCACGGGGACCGTCGCGGGCAACGGCGCGGCGGAGCGACGGTATGCCGGGATGGCGCCGGCGGCGCGCCACATCCGCTTCGCGAAGGTGTTGAGTTCCAGAGGTTTCGGCTCCGATATCGCGATCTTTGGTGGCATGGATTTCCTGGCAGAGCCGTCGGCGTGCGATGCGGCCGGCTGGACGGACGACGCCGTCAAGCCGCTGCTCGTGAACATGAGCCTGTCTTGGACCGCGCTCAGGTGGGACGGGCGCCAGACCGCGGCGCGCAAGCTCGACGCGGTCGTGTGGAACGCGCGCCAGCTCTACGTGGTCGCGAACTCGAATGCCAGCGTGCGGGGGTTTTCCAACTACGCCGCCGCGAAGACCTCGCTGTCCGTGGGGGCGGCATGGGACAGCGGCGAACTCGCGGGTTTCAGCAGCCACGGACCCACCGCCGACGGGCGTCTCGCTCCGCTGATTGTCGGGACGGGAGTCAACGTGGCTTCGGCTTGGGGCGGGGGCACCCGCGGCGGCTACCTCAGTATCAGCGGCACCAGCATGTCGTCGCCCGCGGTGGCCGGTGTCGCGGCGCTCGCCATGGACGCCCAGCCCGAGCTGCGCTGGAGGCCGGCGCTGGCCAGGGCACACCTCATGGCGAGCGCGATCAAGCCCGACGCCTGGCTGGACGGCGCGAACGCGTTCCCGGCGGACAACACCGACGGGCCGGGGCCGCTGCACGACCGGTTCGGCCTCGGCAAGGTCTCGGCCGCGACGGTGGTGTTCGACCGCCGCCGGCGCGACGGTTGGCAGTCGGGCGGACGCTACGACGTGCGTCTCGAAGAAAACGAGTACGAGACCGTCGGCATCTCCGTGCCGGACGGGGCGAGCCGGCTGGATGTCGTGTTGACCTGGGACGAACCCCCGGCGGACGTCATCGAGAACACCGTGCTGAACGACCTCGACCTCTGGCTGGACGAGGGCGCCGACTGCGACGGCGCCCGCTGCGGGGAGTGGTCCTCCCGATCGCGCCGAGACAACGTGGAGTGGATCATCGTCCGGAATCCACAGCCAGGCCGCTGGCGCGCCAAGATCGTGGCGGAGCGGGTCTACAGCGACAGGCCGCGCGCGGCGCTCGCCTACACGGTCATCCGGGGGCCGTCCACCCCGCAGCTTTCTATCGTCGCGGACAGGGACACGCTTGACCTGGGCGGGGGGATAGAGCTCACGATATCCACCGACGGGTATGTGGCGGCCGGCGCGCGCCTGGCGATGGACTGCCGCACCGCCGACGGCGACCCGTGCCACGTGTGGGGAGCGACCTACGAGGAGTTGCGGGACGATGCTTCCCCGGGAGCGCGCGGCGACCTTCGCGTCGGCCGGTTCGTGACGCTCGGCGAGATCCAGTCGGGGCGGTCGAGGACGGTGCGCGTCCGCGGCCTGCGGGTGTCGGGGGACGCCAGAGTGCACTTCACGGTCACGGGGTGGAACGCCGCGGCGGACGCGACGGTCGTGTTCGTCGGGGAGCCTCCCCCGAACGGCGCGTCTCAGAGGCCGGACAACGACGACTTCGCCAACGCGGCGAACCTGGAGGATGCCGTCGAAGGCGACCTGCTGCTCGCGACGACGGAACCCGGCGAACCGCCCTTCGCACGGGGGACCATGCGCCCGGCCGCATCGGTCTGGTATCGCTGGACCGCCGACGCCGACGGTCCCGTCCACTTCACGGTTGCGCCTGACCCCGCGTTCTCCGGCTCCACCACGATCCGGGTCGACCTCTACCGGGGCGAGAACGTCGCAGCATTACGGCCGGTCGCTTCGGCGCCATGGGGGGCGTCGTTCCTCGCGGAGCAGGGTACGGAGTACGTGATCCGCGTCGCCGCTGACACCCGGGGAGCGCCCTTCACGCTGAGCTGGCGGGAAGGCGGTGCGCCTGGCCACGACGCCTTCGACGCGCCCGTCGTCCTGGACGGTGTCGAGGGACAGGTCAAGGGTACCAACGCCGGGGCGACACTCGACCCCGGCGAGTCGTTCGGTCCGTTCGCCGCCACCGTCTGGTACGCCTGGACGGCGCCCGCGGACGGCTGGCACGCGTTCCGGTCCTCCGCGAGTCACCTGAAGGTGCTCGCTTTCGAGGACGGTGCGAGCGCGGGCGACCTCCGCCTGGTTGCCGGTCTTCCGGCGGCCGGCATCCGCTTCCTCGCCAGAGGCGGCGCCGCCTACCGGATCGCCGTCGCGTCGCCCGACGCCGAGGTGGCGGGTACGGACTTCGAGCTGTCGTGGTCGCCGGCGGAGGAGGGCAGCACGTCGAACGACCTGTTGGAGAATGCCCAGGCGCTGCCGGGCTACGACTCGAGCAGCAGCTACGTTTCGCTGAACGACACGACCACCGTGGAGCCCGGGGAGCCGGCGGGGTCGGGCGTCCGCACCGCCTGGTGGTCGTGGACCGCGCCGGAGAGCGGGCAGTACACGTGGCGGCTGAAAAGCGATCGCCTGACAGTCGCGGCTTTCCGGGGAGACCGGTTAACGAACCTCGAGTTCGTCGGCTCCAATGGGGGCGCGACCGGCGAGTTCTCCTTCAGCGCGGACGCGGGCGAGCCGTACCGCTTCGCCGCCGGGGCGGCCCCGGGCGGGACCGTGTTCACGTGGTCACGGGCGGGCGGCAGCCTGGTCTGGGGCCCCACGCCCGCGAACGACACCTGGTCCCGCGCAGGGCAACTGGTAGCGGCGTCGGGGACGCTGCGGATATCGAACCGCTTCGCCACGACCGGTCGCGACGAGCGCATCTGGGACGTCGGACACTCGTCCCTGTGGTGGTCGTTCGAGGCGCCGGCCGCGGGCTGGTACCGGTTCTGGATCGAGGACCCTGATCTGCCGTTCACCCTCTCCGCCTGGCGCACCGGCGACGCCCGCCGTCCGCTGGAGATGATCGCCTCGAGCGAGCGGGGCCTGGGTGAGGGCATCGCCGTGCTCGTGCGCGCGAGAGAGGCGGGCGCGCGGATCGCCGTTCGCGTGGGCACGCTGGGCGACGCCGAAGGGCGGGAGTTCACCCTGCGGTGGGCAGAGAGCGATGGACCCGTGTGGCTGCGGTACGTTCGGCGCACGGCCGAACGGTACCACTACGACTACGAAGGGGGGGTGGACGTCGCGGACTTCAGTGCGCTGGCTGTCGGCGGGGAAGGCCGCGCGGTCTACGCCGCGTCGCCCGAGGGTGTGGCGGTGTTCGACCGCGCGGTGGACGACGGTTCCCTGGAGTTCGCGACGTTGTGGCCCATCGACCGGGACGACGAGCAGGGCGACGTGGGCGCGCCGCACCTGTTCTGGGACGCACCGCGCAACCGGCTGCTCGCCTTCGACGGCTGCTCCGTGCGCGCCTACACCCCGGCGGACGCCGACGCCGACGGGCGGGTGACACCGGAGGACGTCCTGGTCGCCGGCGACGCGCAGTGCGCCTACGGCGACCGTCGCGCCTTCTCCGATCCGACGGGGTCGTTCCTCTACCTGTTGGCGCGGCGGTCGAGGCTCCAGGCGTTCTCGTTCGACGAGGACGGTGGGTTGACCCATGTTCAGACCATGGCGGACGGGGGGATGGCGGATGCGGTCCCCGACGCTGGCGGATACGTGTACGTCGCGTCGCGGAACGCCTTGCAGGTGTGGAAGCGTGAAGACACGGGCGCACTCACCCAGGTTGCGTCGGTGCGCTTGTCTCCGTACACACTCGAGGCCGTCGCGGTCAACCACGCCGGCGACCGGGCGTTCGCATGGGGTGGCGAGGTCGCGGTCGTCGCGGATGTGGGAGACCCGACGCGGCCGGCGCGGCTGGACACGCTCGGCGAGACGCCGCGCAAGTTCTCCTGGAGCACGCCCCGGTGCCGATTCGCCGTCGGGCGCGGAGGCGCGCGCGCCGCGGCCGACGCGTTCTGTTCCGACGGCGGCGCGCATGCGCTCGAGTGGCGCTCGGAAGGGCTTGCGCTGGCGGACCTTGTGGCCCAGTGGGCCCCGAACCGCTACAACGACGCAGTGCCTGACTACGGCACCCCCCGCGGCCTCGCTGCGACCCGGGATGGCCGCCATGCGTACGTGAGTACGCCTGATCGCGGCATCCTGGTCTTCGAGCGGGTCAACAACGTCGCGGACGACCATGGCGATACCCGGGACGCGGCCACGGCGGTGCCGGACCCCCTGCCGTGGTCCGGGAAGGGCGCGCTGAACTGGCACGGCGACCGCGACGTGTTCCGGATCGAAGTCGACCGCCCGGGCACGCTCACCGTCTACACGCGCGGGGACACCGACACTTTCGGCACGCTGGCCGACGGGACCGGCGCCGTGCTGGTGGAGGACGACGACGGCGCGGCGCCGAACTTCGAGATCGAGGCTGCCCTGGACGGCGGGACGTACTACGTGGAGGTCCGCGCGGCCGACGACGCGGCGACCGGACCGTACACGCTGTCGGTCGAGTTCGTGGCCGACCCGTCCAGGGTGGCCTTCGCCGGCGAGCGCGTGTTGGCGGCCGATGGCTCGCCCCGCTGGATACACGCGGCGGACCTGGACGGCGACGGCGCGCCGGACGTGCTCACCGCGGTGTCCGGAGAGGACGAGGTCTCGTGGTACCGGAACCTGGGCGGCGGCAGACTCTCGTCGCAGCGGCTGATCGCGACCGACGCCAGCGGCCCCGTCTCGGTGCACGCGGCGGACCTGGACGGCGACGGCGACGCCGATGTGCTCTCCGCCTCCAGCGGGGACGACAGGATCGCCTGGTACGAGAACCTGGGGGGAGGCGCCTTCTCGGCGGAGCGCCTGGTCGCGACGGACGCGGACGGCGCCCACTCCGTGCACGCGGCGGACCTGGACGGGGACGGCGATGCGGATGTGCTGTCCGCCTCGACCGAGGACGACCGGATCGCGTGGTACGAGAACCTGGGCGGCGGCGCCTTCGCGAAGCCGCACCTGATCGCGACCGACGTCGAGAGCGCGTTCTCCGTGCATGCGGCGGACCTCGATGGCGATGGCGACGCGGACGTGCTCTCGGGCTCGGCAAGCGAGATCGCCTGGTCGGAGAACGTGGGCGGCGCCTTCGGGAGACGGCGCGTGATCACGACCGATGTCGATGCCGTGTCCGTGCTCCATGCGGCGGACCTCGACGGTGACGGCGACGCGGACGTGCTGTCCGCTTCGCGGGACGACGACCGGATCGCCTGGTACGAGAACCGCGGTGGCGGGGCCTTCTCGGGGCAGCGTGTCATCACGACCGAGGCCGACGGCGCGGTCGCCGTGCACGCCGCGGATCTGGATGGCGACGGCGACGGCGATGTCCTCTCCGCCTCGACCGGCGACGGCAGGATCGCGTGGTACGACAACCTCGGCCGGCGGGTCTTCGCGGAGCGGAACGTCATCGCGGCCGTGGCCGGAGCGGGACCCATGGCGGTGCACGCGGCCGATCTCGACGGCGACGGCGACCCGGACGTGCTCTCGGAGTCGGCGCGCGGCGGCGGGCTGGCGTGGCACGAGAACCTCTCCGACCACGGCGACGACCACGGCAACGCGGCGGCCGGGGCGACGCTCGCGACGGCGCTGCCGGCGTTCCTGCACGGCACGCTGGAGTCGGCCGGCGACCATGACGTGTTCCGGGTGGCGACCGGTGCGGGCACGCTACGCGTGCGCTCGAACGGCCCGACGGACACCTACGGCGTGCTGCTCGACGCCGATGGCCGCGAACTGGCGGCCGATCACGATTCCGGCGCCGGGTCGAACTTCGCGGTCGAGGTGGAGGTCGAGGCGGGCGTGCACTACGTCGCGGTGGCGGGCGACGGTAGCCGGGCCGACACCGGTCCCTACACGCTGTCGGTGGAGTTCGTCGCCGCCGGACCCGACCCCGGGACCGGCGACGACCATGGCGACGATGCGGAAACGGCCACGGCGGTGGTGTCTCTGCCGTGGTCGGCGGAAGGCGCCCTGGAAGCGCGGGGCGACCGCGACGTGTTCCGCATCGACCTCTCCGGCAGCGGCACGCTCACCGTCCGCACCAGCGGGCGCACGGACACGTTCGGCACGCTGACGGACGCCGACGGCGCGGTGCTCGCGGAGGACGACGACTCGGGTACCGGAACGAATTTCGAGATCGAGGCGGCCGTCTGGGGTGGCGTGCACTATGTCGAGGTCCGCGGGTTCGGCAATGCGGCCGGGCCCTACACGCTGACCATCGAGTTCGTGGCCGACGGCCCCGCCGGCGCCATCGGCCCGCAGAACGTGCTGACGACCCTGGCGAACGGTGCGCGATCCGTCCGCGCGGCCGATCTGGATGGTGACGCAGCCCCGGATGTGCTCTCCGCCTCGCCCCACGACGACAAGATCGCGTGGCACCGGAATCTCGGCGGGGGCGCGTTCTCCGGGCAGCGCGTGATCACGACGGCCACCGACGGCGCCGTCTGGGTGCATGCGGCCGACCTCGATGGCGACGGCGATGCCGACGTGCTCTCCGCGTCGGATTTCGACTCGAAGATCGCGTGGTACGAGAACCTGGGCGGCGGTAATTTCTCGTCGCAGCACGTGATCACGGACATCGCCGCCGGCGCCGTGAGCGTGCACGCGGCGGACCTGGACGGCGATGGCGACGCCGACGTGCTCTCCGCGTCGCACCGCGACGACACGATCGCGTGGTACGAGAACACCGGCGGCGGGGCCTTCGGGCCGCGAGTGGTCATCGCGGCCGGCCTCGACGGGGCGTACTCCGTCCACGCCGGGGATCTCGACGGCGATGGCGACGCCGACGTGCTGTCGGCCTCCTTCGAAGGCGACCGAATCGCGTGGCACGAGAACCTCGGGTCCGGGACGTTCGCCGCGCGACGCGACATCGTGGCTGGCGCCGATGGGGCGGCATCGGTCCACGCCGCCGACCTGGACGGCGACGGCGACCTCGACGTGCTGGCTGCGTGCTTCGAGGGCAACGAGGTCGCCTGGCACGAGAACACGGGCTCGGGCGCCTTCACGGCGCGAAGTGTCGTGCAAGCCGCCAACAGCCCCTGGACCGTGCACGCGGTCGATCTCGACGGCGACCGCGACCTGGACGTGGTCGCTGCTTCCGGCCACGGCGACGGGGTTGCGTTGTTCGAGAACGTGGGCGGCGGAGCCCTGGCGGCGGAGCGCATGATCACGGCGAGCGCGAGGTTCGCGCGATCCGTCTACGCCGCGGACCTCGACGGCGACGGCGATGCGGACCTGCTGTCGGCGTCGGAACACGACAGCAAGATCGCCTGGTACGAAAACACGTCCGACCACGGCGACGACCACGCAGACGCGCTCAGCGACGCAACGCTCGCGCCGGTACTGCCCACGTTCCTCCACGGGGTGGTCGAGGCGATTGGCGACCGCGACGTGTTCCGCGTGACGACGGGCGCCGGCACGTTGCGCGCGTACTCCGGCGGCCCGACCGACACGTACGGCAGGCTGATGGACGCCGGCGGTAACGTGCTGAGCCAGAACGACGATGGAGGCTCGGGCGTCAACTTCGACGTGGCGACGGAGGTTGCGCCGGGCGTGTACTTCGTCGTGGTGCAGGGATACAACCAAACCGGGCCGTATACGTTGATCGTCGAGTTCGTCGCGGACGCGAGCGGAAGTCCCTGACCGTCTTCGACCTCGCGGTCGCCTCCTGGATCAGCGTGTTCGACGGCGGGACGCCACAGGGGCGTCCCCTACAGAGCTTCCTTGACCACGATCCCGAGGGTGAAGATCAGGATCGTCCCCATGAACATCCACAACCGGTTATCCAGCCTGTCCAGCTTGTCGTCCAGGCGAGAGACATCCTTGCGAGTCGCCTGGACGGTACCGTCCATCCGCGCAACGTCCTCGCGGGTGGCCTGGGCGGTGCCTTCCAGCGCCTGGACGGAGCCCTCCAGCCGAGAAACGTCCTTGCGGGTGGCCTGGGCGGTGCCTTCCAGCGCCCGGACGGAGCCCTCCAGCCGAGAAACGTCCTTGCGGGTGGCTTGGACGGTGCCTTCCAGCGTCTGGACGGAACCCTCCAGCCGAGAAACGTCCTCGCGGGTCGCCTGGATGTGACCCTCCAGCCGAGAAACGTCCTCGCGAGTCGCCTGGATGTGACCCTCCAGCCGGCCAATGTCCTCGTGGGTCGCGTAATCGGGTATCGAGTCGGTCGCCATGGTAGCCCTCCGTGCCGGCATGACGGATTTGATGACGCGGACGATAGCACGCGCGGCCGGAGGGGAGGGCCCCTGGAGGCCCGTCGGGCGCATTTTCCGCGATGTCGCACAACGTGTTGGGGCGATGGCTGTAGTTGGTCGCGGTGACGCTCCGGTTGGTGTACCGTCCCGGCCTCCGATCCGGATGAGATCAGACCGCATGCGTCGCCGCTCCGTTGCGCCCGGCCCGGTCCCCGCGGGCTTCTCGCTCCTCGAGCTGATGGTCGTCCTGGCGCTCCTCGGCCTGGTGACCGCGGTCGCCGTGCCCAACCTGCAGCGCCTGTTCGCGAGCGTCTCGGAGACGACGGAGCGCCAGCACATCCTCGACCAGTTCGAGGCGCTCGGGCGGGACGCGCTCGCGAACGGCCGGGCCTACGTGGTGTTCTCGGAGGCCCCCGATGCGGACACCGCCGCGGGCTATGCCGATTTCGAGCCGCGCCCGATCGACCTGCCCGAGGCGTGGCGCTTCCGCCTCGACCGCCCGCTCGTCGTGCGCGCGAACGGGTTCTGCCGCGGCGGCGAACTCACGCTGCTCCACCAGGGTGCGCCGGTCCTGCGCGCGACGCTCGCGCCGCCGTACTGCCGCGTCGAGGTCGATGGCCGTTCCTGAGCGGCGCCGCCGCGGCCACAAGGCCGCGCAGGGCGGCTTCGCCCTGCTCGAGGCGATCGTCGCGATCGTCCTGTTCGCCGCCGCGGGAATGGCCCTCTACGGCCTCTTCAACACCAACCTGATCTCGCTGCTGCGCGTCCACGACGTCTCCCGCGAGGCGCCGGTCGTCCGGTACGCCGTCGAACGGCTCCAGGCGGTCGACCCGCGCCGCACCGAGGCGGGCGCCTTCGAGGTCGACGGCTTCGACGTCACCTGGACCGCCCACCTGCTCGAGCCCCCGCGCCAGGGCCAGAACGGCCTCGGCGTCCTCGGCGACTTCGAGGTAGGCCTCTACGAGATCGAGTTCCAGGTCGCCGACGCCGGCCGCCCCCTCGGCACCTGGCGCCTCCGCCACGTCGGCTTCGAAAAAGTCCGCGGCCTCGCGCCCGAAGGCTTCATTTTCTGATGTGGGACAGGCGCGAAGAGGTTCCTGCGGCGGTGTGGGAGATTGGCTCCGCTCTCGTGGCGCCCCGGACGGGCTGTCTGTCGCCCGCGCGAACCGGCCCGAGGCGCCTCAACGTTCTCGCGGGCGTACGGCGCGTACAGCGGGACAGGCGCGAAGAGGGTCCTACGGGGGTGTGGGGCGTTGGCTGCACTCGGCGGGGGCGGGGAATGGGTTGTCAGTCGTTGGCGGGTCGTGGGGTTCGGGGGCTCAGTCTGCTCGAGATGCTGGTGGTGATGGTGCTGGTGACGCTGCTCGGGACGCTGCTGCTGCAGGGGATCGGGTTCTTTTCGGGCAAGTATCTGGTTGTGCAGCGGGCGCGGGCGGACCTGTCGCTGGCGGAGCTGCAGCAGAACTGGTTCGCGACGAGCGTGCGGGGATTGACGCCGTATGGCGTGGAGGCGCGGCGTTTCGTGGGGAACGCCCGTGCGTTCCGGGGTATCACGCTGGCGCCGCTGCAGGCGGAGCCCGGCATGCCGGTGACGGCGCGGTGGACGATCGACGGGGAGGACGCCTCGGTGCTGCGGTACGCGGAGGACGGCGGCGTGCCGTGGACCGTGCTGCCCGAGAACGACGAACGCCTCGTGTTCGACTACGCCGACGCGGACTATCGCTGGTACGACCGGTGGCCTGTCGAGGCGGCGGAGGGAGAGTGGACTCCCACCTATATCCGCCTGCGCGCCGAGGGCGAGGGACCCGTCTGGCTGGCGCGCGTGCAGGCCGATCCGGCACCGCTCCTCACGGAGGCGACCCTCCGATGACCCCGACGACCACCCGCCGCCGCGCCCCCAGCCGTGCCCGCCGCGCGCGCCGACCTCGCCGACGCACCACCGCCGCCGGCTTCATCCTCGTAGCCACCCTCTGGACCCTCGCCGCCCTCACGGTCGTCGCCGCCTACGTGGCGAACGTCGTCGAGAGCGACGTGGAACGGGCCATCGCGGCGCGGCAGGCGCTCGAGAACGAACTGGACCGCCGCAACACCGAGGCCACGCTGCTCTACCTGCTCGCCACCGGCCGCATGAGCCACCGCGGCCTGATCCTCGAGACCCCGCAGCGTTTCACGCCTCCGGGCGAGAACCCGCCGGCGAGCCGCGGCGACGGCGAACTCACCCTCGGCGGCGAGCCGTACGCGGGCCTTGGCCGCACGCGCTTCGCCCTGCAGGAGGAGAACGGCCTCGCCTCCGTCAACCTGCCGGGCGAGCCCCAGTTCGCCGCGGTCCTGAGCCGCGCCGGCGTGCGCCGCGAGGAGCTGCGCTGGATCGTCCCCCGCATCCGCGACTACGCGGACCTGGACGACAGCCTCTCCCTGAACGGCGCCGAGCGGATCGACTACGCCCGCGGCAACCGCCCCCCGCCGGCGAACTGGCTTCTCGCGAGCCCCGTGGAACTCAAGCGCGTCCTCGGCATCGACGGCCTGGTCTCCGACGCCCAGTGGCGCCGCATCCGCCCGCTCCTCACCGCCCGCGTGGCCGGGCGTTACAACTTCAACACGATGCGCCCCGAAGTCATGGCCGCGCTGCTCGGGGTGGACGAACGCGCCCTGGCCGAACTCCTCGCCGCGCGGGAGGTCCGCCCGATCGCCGATGTCGACCAAGTCGCCGCCCTCACGGGCCGCCGCCCGAACGTCGACCCGGACTTCGTGAACGTCCGCCCGTCCATCGCCCTGCGCATCTCCCTCTGGAGCCGCGACGCCCGCATGCGCGAGACCTTCGGCCTCACCCTCACGCCGCAGTCGGACACCGCCCCGTGGCGCAAGGAGTATTGGTACGCGGAAGCGGTCGACGACGCGGCCGCGGTGCTCCGCAGGCCCGCGACAGCGCTGCTCCAGGATCCGGCATGAAGAACCCACGGCGAAACATCTACGTCCTGACGGCGGCCCTATTGGCCGCGCTAGCGATTTTTGTCGTGTGGCTCGCCGATCCGGCCGCCGTACCGTCGGACACACGCGGAGCGCCCGCCGTTGATCGGGACACACGCGTTGATCGGGACACACGCACCGGGCCCGCCGCCCCCACGCCACCCCCACCCGGACAACGCCCAACGGCCGACGCCACTACGCCGACCGCCCCCGGGACCCCCCTCTGGCAAGCCCTCGACGAGAGCGCCGTCCCCACGCTCCCCGCCTACGCTCCCGAGTGGTCCACCGAGGGCCGCGTCCTCGTCCAGACATCCGCCGCGATGGAAGCCGCCGGCGGTTGGCGCGTCGGCGACCGCATCACGCTCCCAGTCCCCCAACTCGGCGCCGTCTACGCCCCCCTGATCGACGAGATCGACGACGGTCCCGGCGGCGCGCGATCGGTCCTCGGCATGGTCCGTGGCGACGACGGCCGCGACCGCCGCTACGTCGTCACCGTCGGCCCGGCGCACGTCTTCGCCTACGTCGACACCCCGAACGGCCCGTACGAACTCAGCGGCGGCCGCGAACTGGGCTGGCTGCTGCCCACGTCCAGCATGATGGCCGGCTTCGACCACAGCGAGCCGGACTACATCCTCCCCGAGACCCACGAAGTGCACTGAGCACGTTACGGTGCGCACACCATCCGGAAGCCGCCGCCGCGCATGGTGGCCCGCGCTACTAGCCGCGCTCGCCCTGCCGGCCTTAGCCGGAGACCCCCGCGACATCGTCTTCGACTGCCCCTGCAGCGCCGAGTGGACCGCCGGCCAGCCCGGTACCCCAGGCCAGTTGACCCTCACCTTCGGCGTCCGAAGCTTCCGCCCCACCGAAAGCGGCCCGCTCCGCCTCACCCGCGCCGATCTTCAACAACGGGAACGCCAGTCCCCAACCGCCCAGCCCGAATCCACCGCCCCCTCCCTGGGCCCCGTCCCGCCCCGGACCATCGCGCGCAGGCAACAACGCACCCTGACCTTCAACCGCCCACCCTCCACCGCCCCCATCGGCGTCGCCCTCTGGGAGCGCGTCGCCGACCCGCCCGGCCCCGCCGACGACGACCGCGCCTGGCACTGGTCCGAGACCCTCGCCCTCTGGCCCGTCTCGGACACACGCGCAGACCGCATCGAGTTCGTCGACATCCTCACCGACACCGACGGCGACGGCACAGGCGACGTCAATGAACGCATGGCGGGCACCTCGCCCACGGACCCCGCGGACACCCCCGGCCCCTCCACCGTCGACGTCCTCGCCCTTTACGACAGCGGCTTCCGCGCAGCCCAGGACGAGTATCCCTACCCGCGCATCCAGCACGTGATGGCCGTGACCCGCGCGGTCTACGCCGACAGCGGCACGAACGTGCGAATGCGGCTGGTGGGAGCGAGCGAGGTGCAGGTGAACCTGTTCGGAGACGTCGCCCCGCGCGACGCGGCGGAACTCATGGAGCAACATGGCGCCGACCTGCATGTCCACTTCGAAGCGGACCTGCTCCCGGGCCTTGCGGCCCCGACCAACGGCGCGACGGTCGGCGGCGCCATGCAGCGCGGCGCCTGGCACGGCGACGATTCCGGCGGCGCCACCTGTAGCGCCAGTTCCAGCGCCCTCTGCGCGGCGCACGGCCTCGGACACAACCTCGGCCTCGCGCACTCGGCCCGCCAGGGCGAGGCGCACGGCGCGTTCCGGTGGTCGCGCGGCAAGTACGTCAGCGAGTTCTGGGGTACGATCATGTCGTACGGCCAGGGCGTGCGCGGCGGCGTGTTCTCCGACCCCGCCGTCGACTGCGGGGGCCTGCGCTGCGGCGTCCCCACGGACGAACCGGCCGGCGCCCACGCGGTAAGGAGCCTCGACATCACCCGCTTCCAGGCGGCGGCGCACCGCGCCCCGCAGCCGGACTCGGACGGCGACGGCATCGTGGACCTGGCGGACGCCTTCCCCCAGGACGCCACCGAATGGCGGGACCGCGACGGCGACGGCATCGGCGACGCGGCGGACCCGGACGCCGACGGGGACGGCGTCGCCGACGAGGACGACCGCTTCCCCTTCGATCCCACCGAGTGGGAAGACCTGGACGGCGACGGCATCGGCGACAACCTCGACTCGAGCGTCGCCGACATCGCCCCCTTCCGCGACCCGGTCCTGCGGGCCGCGGTGGAACGGGCCCTCGGCAAGGAGCCCGACGCCCCCATCACCGCGGAAGACCTGTCCGGGCTGACCGTCCTCACGGCGGCGCCAGGGTTCCCCGGAGAGGGGATCCGCGACCTGACGGGACTCGAACTCGCCACCAACCTCGCGGAGCTGGAGATCTCGTTCCACCAGGTCGCCGACCTGTCGCCGCTCTCCGGCCTGGACCGGCTTGCGGCGCTCCGCCTGAGCGGCAACGAGGTCGCAGACCTCAGCCCGCTGCGCGGCCTCCCCGGGCTGCGGGAGCTATGGCTGACCTACAACCCCGTCACCGACCTCTCGCCCCTCGCGGAACTCCCCCTCCTGCATGCGCTCTACGTCGGCAGCCACGGCCACGCGATCTCCGACCCCGCGCCGCTCGGGGAACTCACGAACCTCGCCAGCCTGAGCGCGGACGGCGTCGGCATCACCGACCTCGCGCTGCTGTCCGGCTTGACCCGAGTGACCTCGCTGTCGATCCCGAACAACCCCGTCGCCGACCTGTCGCCGCTGCCGGACCTGCGTCTCGCTTCGCTGGACGTCAGCGGGACCTCCCTGAAGTTCGACGACCTGGCCTCCCTGTCGCACCCCGGGGAGCTGTCCATTCTGAGCATCGCGAGCCTCGGCATCGACGACCTCTCGCCGCTGGCGAAGTTCCGCCAACTCCGGTCGCTGGACGTGCAGGACAACCGCGTCACCGACCTCGCGCCGCTACGCGACCTCTCCGGCCTCCGGTCACTGAATCTCCGCAACAACCACGTGTCCGACACCGGTCCCCTCCGCAATCTCGCCGGCCTCGGCACCCTGAACCTGAGCGGCAACGGGTTCTCCGATGTCGCACCGCTCGCGGACCTATCCGGACTCTGGAACCTCGACCTGAGCGACAACGACGTCGCCGATGTCGGTCCGCTGGCCGACCTGCCGGAACTGGCGTTCCTCGACCTGGGGAACAACCGGGTGTCCGACCTCTCGGCACTGGGCGGCCTGCCGAGTGTCCGTTTCCTCACCCTGAGCGGCAACGAAGTGTCGGACGTCAGCCCCCTGGCGGGACTGTCCGGGCTGGTCTCGCTCCTCCTGACCGACAACGACGTGTCCGACATCGGCCCGCTGGTGCGCCGCGAACTCTGGGACCTGGACGGCGGCAGCGCGTTCCTGTTCGTCGACGCCAACCCCCTGGACGAGACGTCCCGGAGCGAACACATCCCCACGCTGGAGTCCTGGGGGGTCAGGGTCGTGGGGCCCTTCGCCCTGCTCGATGACTTGCGCCGCGAGGTCACCATCGCCGACCCGGTCCTCCACGCACTTGTCGCGCAAGCGGTGGCGGAGGACTTCGACCACGTGGAAGGGCCGGTCACGACCAGATCCATAGGCCGCCTGACACGCCTGCGCGGACGCAACGCGAACATCGCCGACCTCTCCGGACTCGAGGCCGCCACCGCACTCCGCTCCGTCTACCTCGGCTCCAACCTCGTGTCCGACCTCACCCCCCTCGCGGCGCTCACCGCACTCGGCGCGGTGGACCTCACCGACAACCTGGTCACCGACCTCTCGCCCCTGGTCGACAACCCGGGCCTCGGCACGCGCGACTGGATCACCCTCACCGGCAACCCCCTGAGCGAAGAATCCCTCAACGTCCACGTCCCCGCGCTCCGCGACCGCGGCGTGCAGGTCGCCGTCGACGCCGTGCGGCTCCTCGTACGGCCGGACACACGCGCCGCGAGCTACGACGTCTCCGGCTACTTCGCCGCCACCCTCGGCAGCGGCGCGCAGACGACTGCCAACGCCGACGGCTCCGGCGCCAGCGCGGAGATCATCGACGGCGCGCTCCATGTCACGCTGAAAGACGCGCTAGACGACGCAACGGGCCCGACAACGGTCACCGTCACAGCCACCGCCGCCGACGGCGCGACCGAACAACTCGCCTTCAACGTCTCCGTCCGCCAGGTAGTCGCCCTGTTCCCCTCCGCCGCGAGCCCCGTTTACCAGGGCTTCGTCCGCGTCATCAACCACGCGCCCCGGGCGGGCAGGGTGGTCCTCCACGCGACGGACGACGAGGGCCGTCGAAGCGAGCCGCTGACGTTCGCGCTGGGGCCCGGCGCGACCGTGCACTTCAACTCGCAGGACCTCGAGTACGGCAATCGCGCCAAGGGCCTGTCCGGCCGCGTCGGCGCGGGCGCGGGCGACTGGCGCCTCGACTTGGGCAGCAACCTGGACATCGAGGCCCTGGGCTACGCCCGGACCCGCGACGGCTTCGTCACCGCGCTCCACGACCTGGCCTCCCGAACGGGACACACGCGCGCCGTCGCCATCTTCAACCCCGGCAGCAACCAGGCGCAGGTGAGCCTGCTCCGGCTGGTCAACCACGGCGAAGAGGCCGCCGAGGTGACGGTCCGCGGCGTGGACGACGACGGCCATTCGCCCGGCGGCGCCGTGACGCTCACCCTCGAACCAGCCGCCGCGCGCACCGTGACGGCCGCGGACCTCGAGTCCGGCGCGGACACGGACGGCGCGCTCGGCGACGGCACGGGCAAATGGCGCCTGGCGGTGGAGGCGCCGCAGGCCGTCTACGCCATGAGCCTCCTCGAAAGCCCCACCGGCCACCTGACGAACCTGTCGAGCGCCCCAGTGGTCCCCGTGGACGGGACACACGCGATTCCGCTCTTCCCGCCGGCCGCCGACCCGGACGGCCGCCAGGGCTTCGTGCGGGTGGTCAGCCGCGCGGACCGCGACGGCACCGTGACCATCATCGCCATCGACGACTCCGGAGCGGACCGCGGCCACGTCACCCTCGCCCTCGGCGCGGGGCGGACCGTGCACTTCAACTCCGAGGATCTCGAGCGCGGCAACGCAACCAAGGGACTGACCGGCAGCGTCGGCCCGGGCACGAGCAACTGGCGCCTCGCCCTCACCGCCGACGTGCCGATGGACGTGCTCGGCTACGTCCGCCACGCCGACGGCTTCCTCACCTCCATGCACGACCTCGCCCCGCGGGCGGCGACGCCGTCCACGGACACACGCCACCGGATCGCTTTCTTCAACCCGGGCAGCAACCGCGCCCAGGTGAGCTCCCTCCGCCTCGTCAATCCCGGCCCGGAGGCGGCGCAGGTCACCATCACCGGACGCGACGACCGCGGCGCCTCCCCGGGCGGCGCCGTCGAGCTGACGATTCCCGCCGGCGCGGCCCGCACCTACACCGCCGCGCAGCTCGAAGACGGCGCGCCCGACCTGACCGGCGCACTCGGCGACGGCACGGGCAAGTGGCGCCTCTCCGTCGGTTCGGTCCGGCCGATCTCGGTCATGAGCCTCCTCGCGAGCCCCAGCGGCCACCTTACGAACCTGTCCACCGCGCCGCTGCGCTGAGGTGCCGAAGAAATGAAGGCGGTTCACGCACGTTGCGCGTCGGCACGGTTCCCACGCCGTCCGAGCCTGCTGTGGTTGGGGCTGCTTGCCATGCCGGCCCTGGTGGCCAACGCCGGCGACCCCAGGGACATCGCGTTCGACTGCCCGTGTCGCGCGGAGTGGACGGCGGGCGGACCGGGTCAGTTGGGCGCACTCACGTTGACCTTCGGCGTACGGAGCTTCCGTACCACCGACAGCGGGCCGTTGCGCCTGACCGCAAACCGCTCGGCGCGCAGTTTTGCTCTCGGCGGGGCGGCGGAGTCCGAAGCCCTGGCCGTGCGGTCCGTCCCGGCGATGGCCGTGTTGACAGGAGAGCGTTACACGTTGCGTGTCGAGCGCCCGGAATCCGGTCAGCCCATCGCCGTATGGCTTTTCGAGCAAGCCGGACAGCGGCCTGCTTCGGCTGTCGTCGGCGCGAGTTTCTGGTACATGCACGAAATCCTGGTGCTCTGGCCGCTAGCAGGTCAGTCAGGCGATCGGATCCGGTTCGTCGACATCCTCACGGACACGGATGGAGATGGCGTGGGGGACGTCAACGAAGCGGCGGCCGGCACCTCCCCGACAAACCCGGAATCGCGTCCCGGGGAGTCCGTCATCGACCTTCTCGCCCTGTACAACGATGGGTTCCGCCTGGCGCTCGATGGCTACCCCTACACGCAGTTGCATCACGTGACAGCACTGACGAGCGCCGTCTACCGGGACAGCGGCACGAACCTGCGCTTACGTTTGATAGGAGCCAGGGAGATAGCGCTGGACGCGTCCGGCGTGGCCGATCCAGAGCGCGTATCGGAGTTGCTGGAGGAGCACGGAGCGGATTTGTTCATCCGGTTCCACATGGGCGGGACCGAGATGGGGTGCCCGAGCGGCGTCGGAGGGTGTGCGACTATTGGGAGCTTGTTCCGCCGCGGCTACTGGTGGGGCGACGAGATCGCACGATCCGTCTGCCGGGGGACGCACAGCGCCCTGTGTGCCGCCCACGAACTCGGACACAACCTCGGACTCGTCCACTCGGCGCGCCAGGGCGAGGCGAGTGGCGCATTCCGCTGGTCCCGCGGACACTATGTCGGCGACGAGTGGGGCACGATCATGTCCTACGGCCGCAAGGTCCTCGGAGGGGTGTTCTCCGATCCCCGCGCCGACTGCAACGGTACCGCGTGCGGAACGCCGGTCGACGTACCCGGGGGCGCGCACGCGGTCCGGAGCCTCGATCTGGTCCGCTTTCAGGTCGCCGCCCGCCGCGCGCCAAAGCCGGATTCGGACGGCGACGGCATCGTCGACGTTGCGGACGCGCTGCCCGACGACCCCTCCGAGTGGGTGGACCTGGACGGTGATGGCATCGGCGATGTCGCGGACCCGGACGACGACAACGACGGCGTCTCCGATGCCGACGATGCCTTCCCCTTCGATGCAAGCGAATGGGAGGACGCGGACCAGGACGGGATCGGGGACAACGCGGACGAGGAGGTGCTCGATCTCTCGCCGTTCCGGGACGCCGCGTTGCGCTCTGCGGTGGAACGGGCGCTGGGCATGGAACCGGGCGCGCCGATAGGCCCGGGGGACCTCGAGACGCTGGAGACGCTCGCGGCGCGACGCGCCGGCATCCGGGACCTCACCGGGCTGGAAACGGCCGTCAACCTGGAAAGCGTGAATCTCTTCAACAACGAGGTCGCCGACGTGTCGCCCCTCGCGGACCTGCCGCGGCTGTCGGAACTCAGGCTCGAGAGGAACCGCATCTCGGACCTCGCCCCGTTGACGCGCATGGCCGGGCTGCGCCACCTGTGGGTGAACTACAACCCCGTTTCCGACCTGTCGCCGTTGGAGGAACTCTCGCAACTGGAGAGCCTCTTCGTCGGGACGTCGCCGGGAGACGAGGACCACGACTTTCCCGATCTCTCACCGCTGGCCCGGTTGACAAACCTCCGCACCCTGTTCGCAGCCAACGTCGGCTTGGCGGATCTCTCCTTTTTGTCCGGGCTCCAGGAACTCAGGTGGCTGAGGATCCCGGACAATCCAGCGGCGGACCTCTCGCCGCTACGCGAGTTGCGCAGGTTGTGGTCCCTGGACGTCAGCGGTACCGGGGTGAGCGACCTGTTGCCACTGATCGAGCACCGGCTGGGATCGCTGGACGTCAGCCGGACGCGGGTGACCCCGAAGGAAGTGCTGGCGTTGCCCGGTTCGCGCGAACTCCTCAGTCTGTCGATGCGGGACCTCGGCATCGACGACCTTTCCTGGCTGGCGGAGTTCTCCCGGCTGCAGGGACTGGGCCTGAGCCACAACCGCGTGCGGGACCTGTCTGCGCTGGGCGACATGTCCGAACTCCTTTGGGTGGACCTCCGCTACAACGAGCTGACCGATGTCGGCCAGCTGGGCGGGCTCCCGAAGCTCACCGAGGTCAGTTTGGACGGCAACCGGATTTCGGATGTCAGCCCGTTGGCGCGTCTGTCGAAGGTGATCCACCTGGGGCTTTCCGAAAACGAGGTGTCCGACATCGGCCCGCTGGCGCGGCGCTCGCTCTGGGACTTGGAACGTGGATACCCCCCCGCGCTCCGGTTGTACGACAATCCGCTGAACCCTGCGTCTCGCGAGAAACACATTCCGATGCTCGAGTCGTGGGGCGTGTCGGTTTACGCCTCCGAGTCGTCCGTCCCGAACTCGGGAGTCCAGGTCCCGTTCGCCGACCCGGTGCTGCGAGCGTTGGTCGCCCAGGCGCGAGCGGGCGCGTGGACCCGCGTGGACGACCCGATCACCAGGGAGTCACTGGATTGGCTGAGCCATCTATACGCCTTCAACGCCGGCGTTTCGGACCTCGCCGGACTCGACGCCGCGGGCAACCTCGTCTACGTTTTCCTCGGTTCCAACCTGGTGTCCGACTTGACCCCGCTGACCGCCCTCGAAGAGCTCGAGGGCCTGGACCTCGGCAACAACCTCGTTTCGGACATCGGTCCGCTAGTCAAGAACCCGGCCATCGGCGAGGACGACTGGATCACGCTGACCGGCAACCCCTTGAGCGAGGAGTCGCTCAACGTGCACGTGCCGGAACTCCTCGAGCGTGGGGTGCAGGTGGCCGTCGACTCGGTCCGGCTGCTGCTGTCGCCGGACACCCGCGCCGCCACCTTCGATACGACCGGGTACTTCGAGGCGACGCTTGGCCGGAACGCCCGGATCGCCCTGGCGAACGACGCGTCCGGCGGGCTCGACGCGGAACTGGTGGACGGCGAACTGCGGGTGTCGCTCTCGCCCACCGCAACTCCGGCCGCCACGGTGAAGGTGACGGGTACCGCCGGCGACGGCACGACGGAAACCCTGGATTTCCACCTGTCCCTGCGTCAGGTCGTGGCGCTGTTGCCGTCCGCCGCGCGCGCCGCGTATCACGGTTTCGTGCGGGTCATCAACCACTCGTCCAAGCCCGGACGCGTTGCCATTCACGCCGTGGACGACCGGGGCCGGTGGTACGGTCCGGTGACGCTGACGATCGGCGCCGACGCGACCGTGCACTTCAACTCCGAGGACCTCGAGCACGGCAACGCAGCCAAGGGCCTGTCCGGGGGCATCGGTCCGGGCTCCGGCGACTGGCGGCTGGACCTCGGCAGCAACCTCGACATCGAGGCGCTGGGCTACGCCCGCACGGCGGACGGTTTCGTGACCGCGCTGCACGATCTGGTCCCGCGGACCGGGGCCAACCACGCCGTCCCGTTCCTGAACCCGGGCAGCAACAGCGCCCAGGTGAGCCGGTTGCGCCTGGTCAACCATGGGGACGCGAGGGCCGAGGTGAGCGTGACGGGCGTGGACGATCAGGGGCGCTCGCCGGGCGGCACCGTCCGGTTCACGCTGGCGGCCGCGGCGGCGCGCACGCTGACGGCCGCGGAACTGGAGACCGGCGAGGGCGTCAGCGGCGCCCTGGGTGACGGCGCGGGCAAGTGGCGCCTGCAGGTCGAGTCCCCGCGGTCGGTGTGGACGATGAGCCTCCTGGGGAGTCCCACCGGGCACTTGACCAACCTGTCGGGCGGCCCGGTACCGGTGGTGTCGGGTGCGCACCTGGTGCCGCTCTTCCCCGCGGCGGCGGACTCCGCCGGGCGCCAGGGCTTCGTGCGCGTCATCAACCGCGAGGCCCGGGGCGGCACGGTGACGGTCACGGCCGTCGACGACTCGGGACTCCACCATGGAAGCGTCACGCTGGCGGTGGGCGCCCACGCGGCCGCGCCTTTCAACTCGCACGATCTGGAGCACGGCAACGCCGACAAGGGGCTGACGGGCGGCGTGGGCGCCGGGACGGGGGACTGGCGCCTCGCCGTCACCGCCGACGTTGCCATCGACGTGTTTGCATACATCCGCCATGCCGACGGCTTCGTCACCTCGATGCACGACGCCGCGCCCGAGGCCGATACGCGCCACCGGATCGCGATCCTCAACCCGGGCAGCAACCGGGCCCAGGTCAGCTCCCTGCGGCTCATCAACCCCGGCGACGCGTCCGCCAGGGTGACGATCAGCGGATGGGACGACCACGGTACGTCCCCGGGCGGCCCCGTCCGATTGACGGTCCCGGCGAGAGCGGCACGTTCTTACACCGCGGCGCAACTCGAAGAGGGCGCGCCGGGCCTGAGCGGCGCGCTCGGCGACGGCGTCGGAAAATGGCGCCTCGCCGTCACTTCGGACCGGCCCATCTCCGCGATGAGTCTCTTGACGAGCCCCACCGGACACCTCACCAATCTCTCCACCGCCCCGCTGCGCTGATGCGCACCGGGACACACGCGAAACGCATCCTACAAGGCAGGTAGGACACCTGCCCGACCGGGCGTGAGCACCCGCCCACACGGGCGACCAATGTGGGACGAATTCGCGTGTGTCCCGGCACCACGCACGTCGGGCGTCCGCATCGGCTCACAACCGCCCGGGCGCCGTGCCTGCGCGATCTTCGGAATTGGCCTACAGACACGCGCGTGTCGCTGTCGTGAGATGGCGCCGGCCGCGTCCGGGTTCCGGCACGACGGTCGGGGTAGGCCCCAAAGCGCCTACCCAACACATTCGCTATGCTCTGGAGGAGGGACCCAATGAGCCAACCCGTGGTAGACACGCTGCAACTCTCTGACGCCTTTCGGAAGACCGGCATGGAACCGGAACAGGCCGAAGGCATGGCCCGCGCGTTCGGCGAGGAACTGGGCGAACACGTGGCGGTAAAGGGAGACCTGCAGTCCGGATTCCGGCAAGTCCAGAGCGACCTCCGTGCCGAGATCCAGCAAGTCCGCAGCGACCTCGGCGCCGACATCCAGCAGGTGCGTGCCGAGGTCCAACAGGTGCGCTGCGATCTCGAAGCGAAGATCCAAGCGGTGGACAACAAGGTCGACGTGCTGCGAGCCGAAGTCTCCGCCAAGATCGACGGCCTCAACTGGAAGCTGACCTTCCTGGTTGGTGGGTTCGGTTTGCTCCTGAGCGTCCTTACGGTCGTCAGCGGCATGGGTCTCTTCGACCGCACGCCGCCGGCCTCCCACTCCGTGTCGGAGAACCGGCCCCGGTAGCCGTTCGCACCGCAATCGGATCCCGGTCTATCGAAGGGGGCGACGCCTCATGTCGCCCGTGCCGAATTCACGCAAGACGACCGGCCGGAACATCTTGGGGACGACTCTCGTGGTCGCCCGCGTCGGAATTGCGCGGGCCGCCGATCCGGGACGGGGCAAGCCCGTCCCCTACGGTCCCGTATTCGCTATGCTCTGGAGGAGGGACCCGGTGAGCCAACCCGTGGTAGACACGCTGCAAAACTCTCTGACGCCTTTCGGAAGACCGCATGGAACCCGAGCAGGCCGAAGGCATGGCCCGCGCACTCGGCGAGGAACTGGGGGAACACATGGCCGTGAAGGGAGACCTGCAGTCCGGGTTCAGCAGGTCCGCAGCGACCTCCGAGCCGAGATCCGGCAGGTCCGCACCGACCTCGGCGCCGAGATCCAACAACTCCGTACCGACCTCAGCGCCGATATTCAGGCAGTGGATCACAAGGTGGATCTCTGCCGCGCGCGGATCGACGCCGTCGACGGCAAGATCGATTCCGTGCACTCGACGCTCAAGCTCCTCAGCACGGGCGTCGGTCTTGCCCTGGCCTTCCTCGCACCCGCGGCGAGCGCGCCCACGCCGAACGCTTCCCCAGGATCGCCGGCCGCGACTGCAAGCTGACCTTCCTGGTGGGCGGGTTCGGCCTGCTCCCAAGCGTCCTCACGGTCGCCAGCGCCGTGGAGCGCTACAGGCATCGGATTGCCGCCGTCGAGAGATAACGCCGGCCGCATCTGGGCTCCGGCTCGACGGCCGAGGTAGACCCCCTGCGCCTACCCAACACATTCGCCATGCTCTGGAGGAGGGACCCAACGAGCCAACCCGTGGCAGACACGCTGCACCTCTCTGACGCCTTCCGGAAGCCCGGCATGGAACCCGAACAGGCCGAAGGCATGGCGCGCGCCCTCGGCGAGGAACTCGGAGCCCACGTCGCCGCGCAGGGCGACCTCCAGGCAGGATTCCGGGAGGTGCGCGGCGAGATCGAGGCCGTGGACTACCGGTTGGCGCTTGCGCGATCCGAACTCGGCGGCGAGATTCGGGCCCTCGACGGCAAGATCGAGGGCGTCAGGACGGAACTGGGCGCCAGGCTCGACGCCCTCCACCCCACCATGAAGATCGTCGGCACAGCCGTCGGCCTGGCCATCGCCTTGCTCGGGTTCGTCGCGGGAACCGCCGTCCTCCGATCCCCGGCGCCCGCCCAATGGTACGCCCCGCCCCAGGCGACGGCCACCGCCGCGCCCGCCGCAGCAGAGGCGGCACGCACCTCCATGCCGTAGCCGGAAGCCGAACAAAGCGTCCCCCCTCACTCCCCGGGGCGGCCAAACCCGCAGCCAGGCACACCCTCCACCTCCTTCCGAAAAGGAGCCCCGTCCCCCACGAGCCGAACCCCCACCACCCGACACCCACCAAAGACACCCATCCCCCGCCGGCCCCGGAGGTATAATCGCCCCACCATGCATCCGGAGGCGCAGACCGCATTGCCGGGGGTGGAAAGACGCACGCGTGACCCGCGATCCGGGGGCGCGCAGACAACGTTCCCGCGCCGGGCGCGCCGTCCCGACGGTCCGCGCCCCGGACGCCACGCACCGCTTTGCGTGCGCCCGAGCCCCCGCCGCGCCGCCGCCGACCTCCGGCATCGCCGGCCCCCGGGCCCCGATCCGGAAGGAGTACGGACATCCGCAACCTGTCGCTGACGTGGCCGAGGCGCCTCGCCGCCCTGCGACGGCGCTTCTCCAACCGGCCGAACTTCGTCCAGACCCGGGACGGCGTGGAACGCCTCGCCGCGGGCTCCGCCCATCCCCACTGGATCGTCGGCCGCGGGCTGTGCATGTACCGCCACCACGACTTCCCGAACGTCCCGAAGAGCCGCCGCCGCGCCGCCGTCGAACTGCAGCTCCCGGTCTGGAGCCCATTCCGCAGAACCGGACACCACACCGTCTGGCAAGGCTCCGAAGCCATGGTCTGGTTCTGGGACGAAGATGCCGTCGCGGAGGTCCAGCACGCATTCCGCACCACCCCCGCCGGCCGCGACGCTCCGCCCGCCGAAGACCTCCACGTCCTCCCGGAAACCGTCTTCCTCCCGCGCCAGGACGATGGTGCTTGCCTACGGCCCTGCCGCGCCGGATTCGAGCTCCAGCACTGGCGCGATGGCGTCCTCGAGGACGCCTTCTGGTTCCCTGAGTGCCCGGACGACGACCAGCTCGAGAGCTTCCTCGCCCGCCAGGGCATGTCCGACGCGTCCGCCGCCCGGCTCGTTCAGAACGGCGCCGCGGAGTCCCTCGGGGCGGCCCACACCGCCGAACCGTGGGCGGCCCCGGTCGCGCCCACGGACTGGCTGCTTGCCAACGAACGCGGGCTGGCCGCCGCCGCCATCGTTCTCCTCGCGGTCGTGGCCGTCTGGCAGGAAGCCCGCTATTGGAAGATCGACGGTCTCGCCGCCGCGGCGGAGGCCGAGTTCGACACGCAGCAGGGCGCCCTGGCGCCGGTGCTCGCCACGCGCGACGAGATCCTGGCCCTATCCCGCCGCAACGACGCCATGACGACCGTCCTCAACGCGCCCTCCCAGGCCCACCTCATGGGTCTGGTGGACCAGGCCATCCCTGCCACGTCCGCGCGCTTCGCCGAGTGGACCTACCAGCAGGGCGAACTCCAGGTCCTCGTCACCGACGACGAGGCGCTCGACCCCGTCGCCTACGTCCGCGCGCTCGAGGCGGTGCCCCGCTTCGAGGCCGTGCGCGTCGGCCGCGCGTCCCGCCCGGACAGCGTCGAGATCGCCCTGCGGGTGCGCCCGTGAACGCCCTGGTCGCGGCTCTCGCCCGCCTCCGCGGTGAACTCGCCGCGAACCCGCGCTTGCGCGCCGGCGCCTGGGCCGTCGCCGCGATCCTGGCCGTCTACGGCCTGCTCGTGCAGTCCGACCGCGTCGAGGCGGCCTACGTCACCTACACCGCCGACGCCGAGCGCCTCACCCGCGCTCGAGCGCTCCTCACCCGCGACGACCTGCCCGCGCTCCTCGAGGCCGAACGCGAACGCGACAGCGCCCTTGCGGAACGTTTCTGGCAGGCGGAGACGCAGGGCCTGGCGCAGGCCCAACTGCAGGCGGCACTCGGCGACATCGTCGGCGAACTCGAGTTCAGGAACCCCCGCATCCAGTCCGGCGCCATTATCCCGGTCGACTACGCCCCGGGCCTGTGGCGTGTGCAGGCGCAGTTCAACGGCATCTACGAACCCGGCTCGGAACTCCTGGCCCTGCACGCCCTCGCCACCCACCCGAAGAAGATCGTCGTCGACCGCCTCGACCTGCGCCGCCGCGACCGCCGCATGACGCTCCTCGTCTCCGCCTGGTTCGCCGGGATCGGGGACGCGGAGCCCAAGGAGCGCTGAAACATGGCCGAACAGACCCCCAAGCCGACCGATGCCTCCGCCCATGTCAAAGACGCCCTAAGCCGACATCGTCGGCCCATCGCGGCAGGACTCGGCGTCTGCGCCGCCACCCTGGTTGCCGCCTTGACGATACCCGTCGAGATTCCCGATGCCGCCACGCTGGATGCCGGCGGCCGTCTCGGCGGAGAAGGCGTGGCGGTGGCCGCGGAGGAAGACCTCTCCGCCTTCGCCGGCACCGAACGCTGGGGCGGCTTGACGTACGCGGAACTCGAAGCCCAACGCCGCGCCGCCGAAGCCGGCGCGGATGCGGACGCCGCCCGCCGCGACCGCATGGGCTTCCTCGGCACGACTGCTACCCCCGGCGACCGTGTAGTGCTCCTCACGCTCCCCGGAGGCGAGGTCGCTCGCATCCCCGCGGGCGGTACGCTGCCGGACGGCCGTACCGTCTCCGCGGCGGACGGGTCCAAGCTGACGCTGTTGGCCAGCCCCGGAGACGAAGAGGACATCGAGCTGTTCCCGCGGATCATCGAGCACGCGGCACCGAGCCCCCCGGAGGAGAGCGAGCCCCTGCTGGACGAAGACGGGACGGTGCGGGCTCCGTGGTAAGGACGACCGGCGGCCGGCTACTTGGTGCGATACCGCGCGCTGCCCTGTCGCTACCCTGAAATGGAACTGTCATATTGATCGTCATGGAAGAGCCCCGCAAAGTCATGGAAGAGCCCCGGAAGCGAGTCCCGGCGGTAGTCGCAACTCTGGCCGCCCTGGCGCTGGCCGGCTGCGCATCGCTCAACGTCGAGCCGCTCCCGGAACCGATCCGGGAGCCGAAACCGCTCCCCGAGGTGGTTTCGGATGCCGTCGTCCCAGAGGACGACCAAGGCACCCGCGCGACGCCCACCCCCGGCGTCGTCATCCAGCGCACCGTCGCCGAGGGCATCGCTGACCGGCTCGGTGAGGACCTCACCGGGCCGCCCATCACCGTCAGCTTCCACGACGTCCCCATCGTCACGTTCATAAACGAGGTGTTCGCCGAACGCCTCGGCATGTCTTTCACGCTCTCCGCAGGCCTCTCGGGCAAGACGGACCTCGTCACCCTGCGCCTGACGGAACCCGTCTCCCCCAGCCAACTGTTCGCCACCGCCCGGCGCGTCCTGCGCGACTACGGCGTGGACTTGCGCGAGACCGACGGCATCCTCACGTTCCTCGCCGAGCAGGAGATCGCGTCGAGCGACATTCCCCTGCTGATCAGCGGTCGTGCGCTGCCCGAGGTGCCCCCGACGCACCGCGTCGCCTACCAGCTCGTCCCGATGCACGTGATGCGCAGCAGTGCCGTGGTCGCCTTCCTGCGCCAGGCCTTCAGCGGGCGGGGCCTGCAGATCACCGACGATCCCGGCCGGAACTCGGTCCTCCTGCGGGGCACCGTGGAGTCCCTCGCTCGTGCCGTTGACATGATCGAGGTTCTCGATCAGCCCATGCTGCGGGGGCGCTTCGGCCTGGTCATCGAGCCGAGCTTCATGGCTGTGTCGGAGCTCGCTACGGACCTGGCGGCGGTCCTGAATGCGGAAGGGTACGAGACCCGCGTCAACGACCCCCTCGGCGCCGTCATCCTGCTGCCGTTGCGGGGCGTGAACAAGCTCGTCGCCTTCGCGAGCGATCAGGCAATCGTGGACCACGTCGAGGAGTGGGCGCGCACTTTGGACGCCCGGAAGGAGGCGACGGTCGAGAACGCTGTGTTCACCTACGAGGCGCAGAACACCCAGGCGGAGAGCATGCGGGAAACCCTGGACAACATCCTGCAGACCAGCGTGCCGGACTTCAGCCAACAGGCGGAGCCTGGCGCGGTCGTCGAGGCTGGGGCCGGGATGGGGCGCATCGTGGTCGACGAGAACCGCAACATGTTGCTGTTTCGCGGCTCCGGCAAGGAGTGGGCGGAACTCCGGGCCGTCATCGACCAACTCGACCGCCCCGTGCCTTCCGTCCTGATCGAGGTGCTGATCGCGGAGATCACCTTACGGGACGAGCAGGAGTCCGGTATCGAGTTCCTCTTCCGCAGCGGCGTAGGCAGCGACCGGACGGTGACAGGGGGTACGCTCGACGCGTTGGGAGTGCAGAGCAAGGCTCTGTCGCTGACCCTTGATAGCGCCGGCACGACCCGCGCCGTGCTGAACGCCTTCTACGAGGACAACCGCGTGGCGCTTCGCTCCAGCGCGAGGCTGATGGTCAAGAGCGGCGAGTCGGGCACGTTCGACGCCGGCAACGAGATCCCCACGATCACGCAGGTGGCGGACTCCGGTGTCCAGGCGGGGGGCAGCACCAACGTGCTGCAGCAAGTGACCTATCGGAGGACAGGCGTCGTGCTGCAAATCGAGCCGATCGTGCAGGCGAACGGCCTGGTCGACCTCAGCATCACCCAGGAACTGAGCGAGGCGCGACCGGCGGCCGCGACGAGCCTCGACGGCACGCCGACCATCCTCTCCCGTCGCATCACCACCAACCTCACGCTACGCGATGGCGGTTCCCTCCTCATGGGCGGGCTGGTGTCGAACAGCCAGAGCGAAGGACAGGGCGGCGTCCCGGGCATCGCGCGCGTCCCCTTCCTGGGCCGCCTGTTCCGCAAGGACACCTTCCAGGAGGACCGGACGGAACTCGCGATCCTCGTGATTCCCTACGTCGTGGCGGATCACGAGGAAGGTCAGGAACTTACGGAACGCATCAAGGCGGGCCTCGACCTCCATCGCCAGTTCCTGCAATAATGCCCGAAGGGGCCGTTGAACCGGGCGAATTCTGCGTCGGCCGAGGCAGGTTTTCTTGGGAAGAATCAATGTCATATGGCGTGGCCAGAGGAGGCGCTAAGGCCCTGGCAGGGGGCCAAGCGATTTCCGAAAAATGCGCTTGCCATTCCCCGAACGCTATGGATAATGGCCAACAAGCTGCGTGGCGTTGGGGGGGTTCCCCAGCCAAATGGCTGAATCAGCGTTAGTTGGGACTACTTGGAGAAACGAATGCTCTTCAAAAAGACTTTGAAGGTTGCGTCTGCAACCGCGCTATGGATGGTGGCCCTGCTGGGCGCCAATTCGGCCATGGCCGCGATCAACCTGGACGGCACTCCAGCGGCTCTTCAGGCGAACGCGACGGCAGCGGTGACGTTCTCGCTGGAAACGATCGATGCCGACGACAATGTCAGTGCTGCCGGGCAGCCCAAGTTCTACGGCGTCGCCGTTGCGACTGGGGGCAACGCGTTGCGGGTCGATAGGACGTTGGGCATCTACCACCTTGTGGTCGACGAGAACACCAACCTCTACCTGCGCTACGACTTCAACGAGCACCTGACGTTGCGGCCGAGCGCGGGGCTTGAGGCCGGCGACGTCACCGTAACCGGAGGAGGAACGGTCGCGCTGGAAAGCTCCATCGCGAGTGACCCGTTCGTCCTCGTGCAGGTTGACGGTGAAGCGACCGCCGCGACCGTGGTCAGCGTGAACCTCGAGGACGCCCTGGCGACCTCCGGGCGCGGTGACGGAACCGTGCGCATCCGAGCCTACGAGAGCCCTGTCCACGCGATCAGCGGTGGAGCCAACACACTGTTCGATCAGTCCGCCACCCTGCTCAAGGTCGCCCGGAGCGTGTCGGTCACTGTGAACTCGGGCATGGCGACCGCTGATGTCGAGACCGGGTTCACGAAGTTCATCCCGAACGCCAATCCCACGCGTCTCGGCTATTTCAGCATCGGGATTAACATGGACCACCTCGACGAGGACGGCACGGTCCTCGGGACCGTCGCCGCGGACGCCGCCAGTGGTACCGAAGACGCAGCCACCAACCCAGGTGTGCTGCATGACGGCCTGTCCGAAGGCGTGAACACGCTCTTCCAGCGGCTGGGTATCAAGACCAACATGACGAACACGGTCACGCTCGCGGATGCCCGAGGCGGACACGGCAAGACCACCGTCAGCGGCGACGGGGGCTTCGCATTCGGTACGCCCACGTTCTGCAACAATCCCGGCGGCGCCGCCATGGGCGACCCTGCGGCAACTGACCCCTCGGTCGGCCACGATCTGGACTTTGCCCCGGCGGACGCGGAAACCAAGGCGGGACCGGTTACCGGTGGGATCGCCTACCTGCCGTGGTATCTCTGCTTCACCGTGCCGGCGACGAACACGAACGTAATCCCCGAAGGTAACTACTACCTGACCATGGAGTTTGCGGTTCCGACAGACGAGTTGCTGGAGCGGCGGCCGTTCCCGCCGGCGAACGTGACGAACGCGATGATCGGCCAAATCCGCCACAACGGCACCACGGTGCACATCCCGTACGTCACCACTTACGAGAACTACACGCAGCGCTTGGTGATCGTGAGCCGCAACAAGGCTGACGTCGAGTACATGGTGACGTTCAACACGGAAGGCGACGGTACCGCGGATCCAATGATGCACAGTGGCATGCTGGCTGCCGGGGCGACGACGGTCCTGAAGATGGACGAGCTCACAACGCTCGAAAATCCGACCCGCGCATCGGCGACCCTGACCATCGTGTCGCATCCGAGAAACGTCGACGTCGCGACGACCATGGTGAACAAGATGGACCAGGCGACGGATACCGTGGTCCTGCACCGGGGTCTCCACGACACGAATTAACGCGGAGCAGCTAGAACCCACCGGCGTCTGCAGGCGCTAGCGGGTTCGGAAGGAGGGCGAGAGCCCTCCTTTTTTTTGCCTGGGTGAAGCGGGCTGCCGCCAGCGGTGCCCGCTTTGGAGCAACGACGAGGCCTCCTTGGGAAGACGGACCGACGCCGTGGCCGGTGGCAGAATGGGCGTTCTTCGCGATGTGGATACGGCGGTGCGGAAGGGGCAAACGAAGCGCGCAGGGTTAAGAAAGCCGGGGGCGGGCAGCGCGGCGGTCCTGGCGTCGGGATTCCTCCTGGCGGTTGACGCCCTTGCCGTCATCGATTTCGATGCGCCGTCCTCCTCGGAAAACACCGCGTTCACCTACTCGAGAGAGTATCTGGTCGCTTCGGCCGGCGTTCCGGAGCGCTTCTACCCGATCGGCGATCTTGACGTAGGGACCGACCTCGAGACTCGCGCAGCCATCGGCGATGCCCGCTTCCTGGCGGTCGGGGGCAAGATCTGGATCCGCTACGACGTGGGCGAACACCTCTACTGGCGCGGCGTCGCTCCCCGCCTGTTCTGGAGGAAGCCGGGCACCGATGGCTCGGACTCATTTACCGAGTTGGTTGAGGGCGGCGTCGCTGCCGCGAACGCGACGACGTTCATCTATGACGGTTTCCTCCTCTACGCCTTCGATCCTCCAGCGGACGTGCGGCCGCTGACCCCTGACACGGTCGTGGCTCTGGACCTGAAGCAAGTCCTGGCTACCGACGGACTGGGCGACGGCGAGCTGCGGGTTCGCGCCTTCCGGAGCGGCATCGGAGCGGCCGTGGGTGAGGACGCGTTCGGCCTCGACAAGAGGGTGATCGTGGCAAGGGTCGCCCACAGTCTCCGCATCGTTCCGGTCCCGGTGCGCCAACAGGTCACCGCGGCCTCTGGATTCCTCGAGTTCGCGGCCGGCGATCGCGTGTCCATCGGCGGCTTCGAGGTCGCCATCGACATGGAGCATCGACAGCCGGACGGGGCGCCCGTCGGGACGACCCTCGCGGAGCTCAACGTGAACGTGGAGCGCTCCGCTTCCTTCTTTGCAGGGGACGGCGGCTTCGCTTTTGCCCCGGCGGACGGGGGCTGGGCACTGGAGCAGCTCGACCCGGCATCGGGTCGCTGCCATGGTGACGCGGCGGCCGCGAAGGGCGACCCGAACGCGGGCCCACCAATCGAGCCCGATCCGGACCGCGCCCGGCATCTCGTCGACTTCGGAGACGGCGACGCGAACTACGCCGCGGGTCCGGCCAAGGGCATCGTGGCCGCGGGAGCTTGGCACCTCTGCGCGACCGTGCCCGGGGACAGCCGCGAGATCATCCCTGAGGGGGACTACTACCTCACCGTGACGCTCGCGCCCGCCAATCCCACGCGCCCCTTTCTGCCCGTCGGGCTGAAGCTCGAACGGGTTGGCACGATCTGGCGGGACGGTACTGCCGTGTACCTTCCGTCGCTGACTGTCGCGTCGGGCTACGAGCAGGAGCTCGTGATCGTCAACCGCCATCGCCGCAAAGTGGCGTACGTGCTGCACGTGCATCCGTACGGCGGTGGCATGGCCGAGCCGTCGTTGATTGCCGGGCGGGCGGCAGGCAGGGGGCCGACGTCGATCGACCTCTCCGGGCTCATGACGTTGACCGGCACCCAACACGCATCGGGAACCCTGGCGTTGGTTTCCTTCCCGGACAAGCTCGACATCACGACCACGTTACGGAACACCCTCGATGGGTCGACCGACACGGTCGTCCTGCATCGGGGCTTGCAGGATCCTGTGACGATCGCTGGGGAAGACACGGTCGTCCACGTCCCGGTCGTCACGACATCGAACGACCACGTACAGCGCATCACGGTCCTCAACCGCCATCGACGAACCGTGCGCTACGTCCTGACGGTCCATCCGGAGGAGGGGGGCATGGCCGATCCGGCGGTGGTTCGAGGCCGGCTCGGGGCAGGTGCATCCACCACGCTCAGGATGGACGCCGTCACGCGGCTCTCCGGAAGCAGCCGAGCCTCCGCCACCCTGGAGGTCAAGGCGCCGCCTTCCCGGATCGATGTCTCGATGACCCTGGTGAACCGGTACGACCAGTCCACGGACACGGTCGTCCTCCACCAAGGGCGTTTCGACGGGTAAGGATCAACTCCGAGGGAGCACGAATCGGCCGTTCTTGCCGACCGGCTTTGGGGGCCGTTGGACTTCTTCAGGCGGCCCCTGGCTTGTCCTGCTCGAGGCTGACCTCGCTAGACGAATGCGGTTAGCCGCGCAACCGGAATCCGTAGACCTTGTTGGCAAGCTCGTCCAGGACGTAGATCGCGTCGCCGATGATCGTTGCCGTACCGATGTTGTTCACGCCGCTGAACGGCACGACCAGGCCTGCCCGGTGTTCGCCCTTGAGGGTGTAGGCGTTGATGGCGCCGTCGTGATCCTCGTTGATGACGTACAGGAAACGCGCTTTGGGGTCGAACGCGATCGCCTGGGGTTGCGCGGAGTCCGCTCCCTTGAGGAAGCTCTCCGCGTCCTGGAACTTGCTCTCGAAATCGTAGACGAGCACTTCCGTGCCCGAACCGAATCCCCGCGAGCCGACAAAGTAGAACCTCTCGGGACCGACCGCGATGTCGCGAACGGTGTGGCCCAGCGCGGGGGTGAACGTGGCATCCGGGTCTTCTTCGCCGGAGAGCATGAATGCGCGAATGCGATCCTCGTGGTACACGTACAGGCGGTCGGCCCGCACCCCGAGCCCGACTGCGCGGTTCGCGGGTTGTGCGCCGAACGCAGGCAGAGGCTTGTAGGTGAGCGCGATGTCCGCGTCCGCATCCCGCTCGCCGGTTTCCGTGTAGGCATACACCGTCCCGCTGAAGTTGAGGACGTAGAAGCGGTTCTGAAAGAACGTGATGCCGGTGGGGAACGAGTTCTCGGGCCCCAGGCTGAACTCCTGGATGAACTCGATGCCTTCGCCGGGGATGTCGCTCGCCAAGGCCGGCCGCGCGGTGGTTGCGAGGTTGGTCAGGTGGCCGGTCGGCGTGGACATCAGGCTCATGACCTGGATGGACTCGTCGGACTCCACGAACAGTTGCCACTTGCCCTCGCCGTCGCCGAGCGCGCCGGTGAACGCCATCATCTCGCCCGCTTCGAGTTGGGCCGCCGTGAAGGTCTTGGCGGTTCCCGCGGCGAGCATGAACTCCACTTCGTCACTGACCACGCCGGCGTCGTCGACGCCCTTGAGCGTGATCGTGGCATCGTCGTCCCCTGGGTTGATCAGCCGCAGGCGGCTTTCCTGGGCCGTGTTGCTGCCGGGGTTGAAGACCGGCACGCGGTGCAGACCGCCCAGGCTCGTCGCCACGTCGTGCATGGACGTGAGGAACCCGTCAACCGTCCGCACGTACGCGAGTACCTCCAGGTCCAGACCGCCGCTCGAGATCTCCAGTCGCCAGTCGCCCTGGCCGCTCCCGACACCCCGGAGCCCCTTGTCGTCGTTGCCGAGCTCGAGGTCGTCGGAGTTGAAGTGCAGGGTCTGGTACTCCTTGAGCGGGATCGTCTCGAGGCGGTAGCGGCGTCCCTCGTCGTCGATCGCTCGCAGCACCACCGTACCTTCGGCCTTGGAGTGGTTGATCAGGCGGACGAAGCCCTGGCGGTAGGGGTCGGACGCGGACATGAACAGCGGGACGGTCATGTCCTCCTGGGCGCCCGCGCCGGCGGCGAGCAGCGCTGCGAGGAGAACGGTCAGGTATCGTCCAGGCTTCATGGGCATTTCCTCAGGGTTCCTCGTTGCACGTGGTGGTAGCCCGGAGGCCGACCGGCTCGCACCTCGCCGGCAGGGCTACACGCAGTAGCGCCCGCGACAGAGGGCGTGCGGCAGCAAGCGTACTCCAACTGTCGGCTCCGCGCCATGTGACGGTCCCTGTCTGCCCGGGGACGTGCTACCAACCGGGTCCGGCCTTCAGGACGACCGTGTCGGCTGTGAAGTCATCCTCGTCCCGGTAATGGATGTCGCTTGCGAGGACGTCGTAGTAGCCCGAGGCGAGCTGTTGCAGGGTCAGCCTGCGGTAGTAGCTCTCCCCGTTGATCTCGACGTGTACACGAACAACGATGTCCGCGAGGCGGTAGTTGCTCGTGTTGGACACCTCGACGACGACCTGGCCATCCTCGAAGAAGGGCTCGGCCTGCAGATATCTCCAGGGCTCGTCCTCGATGTCCAGGCGGACATAGGCGTCTCGGGCCGCGGTTCCCACCTCGCCTGAGCCCTGGCTCGCGGCCTTGAACAGCCGTTTCGCTTCCGCACGCTTGCCGTCTGCCAGCGCATAGCCGCCGAGCTTGTAGCTTGCGAAGGGTGTTGGCAGGAGTCTGTTGCTGCGCGTCAGGTCGCTCTGCGCCAGGCGCGGTTCCCCCAGGGCGTCGTGGGACAGGCCGCGTCCCAGGTAGTGCGCGAAGTAGTCGGGATTCCGCTCGATCGCGGCATCGTAGGACCGCAACGCATCCCCGTGCCGGCCCTGGCTCGCGAGGATGTCTCCCCGGACACCGTGGAAGAGCGACTCGCGGGGTTGCCGGCCGATCGCCTGGTCGACCAGCCGCAATGCGTGGGCCGGGTTCCCCTCGATGTGCTCCCGGGCCTCGTCTGCAAGGTCGTAGACGTCTTGGTCTTCAAGCAGGGTCGCGATGTGCGCCCGGTAGCGCGCCTGTCCCACCTCGCCGCCGGAGGGGAACGCCGCGAGTGCCTCCCGGTTGCTCGCCACGCGTTGGGGCGACGGCGGGTGGCTCGCGAACAGTCCCTGCAGCCAACCGCTCTGTCGGCCCTCGGAGAGGGCCACGAACTTCTCTTGGAGCGTGACGGCGGCAGACGTATCGTAGCCCGCCCGGTGCATATACTTCATGCCGTGGTAGTCGGAGATGCGCTCCTGGTCGCGCCCGAACTTCTTCCCCGCGAGATGCAGTCCCAGATTGGTGGCGCCGACGATCGCCCAGGCGTGCTTCGCATCGTCGACCGCCAGCGCCACGCCGAGCCCGGCCAGCCCGAACAGCATCTCCCGCTGGATTTGGCTGGCGCCGTGCTTGGCCGCGGCGTGCACGACCTCGTGGCCGAGCACCGCCGCCAGTTCCGCTTCGTTCTCCAGTTCCACCAGGAGGCCGCGATGGATGCCGATCTTGCCGCCTGGCAATGCCCAGGCGTTCGGCGTGCCGTCGTTGACCACGACGAATTCGTAGGGGAGATCCCGGTCGCTGACGGCGGCGACCCGGTCGCCGACCGCCGCGACGTACTCGGCCACTCCCGGGTCCACCCGGTACTGTCCACCTCCCATCTGCTGAAGCGGTCCATACTGGCTCTGACCGATCGAGATCTCGTTTGCCGTCGAGAGCAGCGACAGCTCCCGCTGGCCGGTCACGGGGTTTACCGCACAGCCCGTCGCGAGTGTCAGCAACGCCAGGAGTAGGGCGGTGCCCGTGCGTCCGGCGCGTTGGCGACGGCCTGAGGCTTCATCCAGGTTACGGACTGACATGCAGGGAGAAACCGTTGGCGGCCGGAGTGGGAAACGGGTGGATATCTTAGTCTTCGACTGCGGTCACGGTCGAAGACGAGGTGCGTGCTTCCCGCGTGCCGAAGTCTCGGGCGCGCTCGCCGGCGTCGCCCCCTGCGTGGCCCCGAGTGCCTTCCTGTCGTGTCGTCACTTCGGGAGCAGGATACTCGACGACGACACGATGGGCGCCCGGAACGCACGTCCCGCGAGTGTGCGCATCGGGGCTGCACGAGTCGCCCGGACAACTTAAGGCGGTCCAGGTTCCAGGGACGGCCGATTGCGTGGTGGGGCCCGCTCGGTTTCGACCAACCCGTCAGTCCGGAAGGAAGTCGCTTACTCCACGGTCTCGTATTCCGCGGGCAGATTCGCGGGACGGTAGCCGTTGGTCCCGCGCTCCATGCGCTCGAGTACGCTGGCGTGGATCCTCGCGCCCGCCGGGATCACCCGCGTCTCGCGACCCCGGATTCTCCAGAAGCCGTCGTACGACTCGTGCGCCTGATCGTGCGGATCCGGCGGAAGCCGGGCCAGGCTCGCCTGATCCACGCGCAGGCCACATGCGCGCGCCTTCCCCAGCATCCAGTGCAAGGTCACGTTGGAGAGGCCGCGCTCGTCGTACCAGCCGCCGACATCGGAGTGCACGCCCGCGAACCAGACCTGCTCGACGGTCTGCTCGCCATGCGCCGCGGTCTCGTCCCACAGGGAGGGCGGGAAGTCGCGGCGCACCTCGTCGATGGCGAGGGCATGGTAGCCGTGCGAAACCTCCGGGTTCAGGGTGGCGTCGTGGAAACGCTTGCCGGCGTTCAGGAGCAGCGAGGCCACGGTGTCCCAGACGCCGATGAAGTGCACGGGGCACGGCCTCCCGAACACCGCCCGAAACTCCCGCGCGACCGCGTCGCGGTCCGGTGCGTTGTACATCTTGCCGGCGTACTCGACGAAGTTCCCGGCGTCGGCTCGAAGCAGACCGCACTTGTGCAGCATTCCCGCGAGGGAGCGGACCGTGAAGGCGCCGCGACTGAAGCCGAACAGGTAGACGCGATCACCGGGCTCGTAGCTCGCCATTAGGTAGCGATAGGCGTCCTCGACGTTCCGTTGCAGACCGCCGCCTGTCGCCTGATCGCTCTTCGCCCGCAGGCCCGCGCCGTCCTCCTCGTACTCCCAACCGCCCGTGCCGACCCCCGGGTCGTAGTAGACCACTTGGCGCTCGTCCTTCTCCGCGAGCATGTAGGTGAGCACGACGTTCGTGTTGTTGCGGCCGAACTCGTTGCCCGTGCCGTCGCAGCAGATGACGATGTTCTTCATGGCCCGGTGCCTTCAGCGGGCATCCCGGTCTTGTAGCTGGCGTCTTGGGCGTATCCGGTGACAACGGAGCACGGCTCAGGCATCTCGGCCAGGTTGGCGCCTCGACCGGCCGATGCCGCCCGTCGTCCGCCGGTCGGCATGGCGCGGGGCGCCGGCGCCATGGCCTGCGCCGCCCGGAGACTCGTCGCCGGTGCGTACGAAGCGAACCAGGTTTGCCGCCGCGTGCACCGACTCTAGCCGCCATCCCGCGGACAGGCACGCCTGGAAGGCTGGGCACGCGCGCCACCCGGCCTCGTCGGTCCACCACGCCGCCGACTGGGCGGCATCGGGCAGCGCGGCACCGGCCAGCTCCCTGATCCGCTCGAACGGGAACGTGCAGGCATTGCCCGGCACCGCGGCCAGGTACGCGACCAGCTGCTGAAAGGCGTCGGACGTCACGAGGGTTCCAAGCTGGGACGGGACTGCCATCTGTCGCCGCCCATGATCAACACTCGGCGCGTTTCGTGCAAGGACGTTGCGCTCCTTGCTCCTTTGACCGCTGCTGCGCCGGTTAGAATGAAGGCGGCTGAACGCCCGAGAGGGAGCGGCAAGAGCTGTTTGTGCAGTCGGCAGACGCCAATCACCCAGCCATCGCGGACGGGCGCATGATCGCTAACACGTGGTTGCGTCAGCGCGCGGCATCGGGGCGGGAATGGCTCTCGGGCGAACCCCGAAGTGATGGTGCGATGGTGCGAGGCCGCACCGCCCTTTGGCGCCTCGCCTGTGGTCTGCTGGTTCTCGGAGCCGGGCTCCAGGCCACGCTTTCGGCGGCCGATTCAAACAACGCGGCCTCGACCCGCCACCACGTGTACCTGTTTCCGTCGGACTCGGAGCCGCTACGCGAAGGCTTCGTGCGGGTCATCAACCACTCGGTGGAAGCGGGTACCGTGACCATAGATCCCACCGACGACACGGGCCACCGCTTCGACCCGATCACCCTGTCCATCGGCGCCCAGGCGACGGTCCACTTCAACTCCGGGGACCTGGAAGCGGGCAATCCGGGCAAGGGCCTGTCCGGTCATACGGGTTCGGGTCAGGGCAACTGGCGCCTGGAGCTGTCGAGCGAGCGGGACATCGAGGTGCTGTCCTACATCCGCACGACGGACGGCTTCGTGACGGCCATGCACGACGTGACGCCGGCGCGGGACAACGTGCATCACGTCGCGATCTTCAATCCCGGCAGCAACGCAGCCCAGGTGAGCCACCTGCGGCTGATCAACCCGACGGACGAGGCCGCCGCGATCGCCATCCGGGGCATGGACGACAGGGGGATGCCGGGGGTCGGCGAGGTCTTGGTTTCGCTGGACGCGGGCACGGCCAAGGAGTTCTCGGCGGCGGAACTGGAGTCGGGCGCCGCCGGGCTCACCGGACGGCTTGGGGACGGCTCTGGGAAGTGGCGCCTGGAGGTGGTGTCTGAGCAGGCCATCGTCGCCATGAGCCTGCTGGAGAGCCCCACGGACCACCTGACCAACCTGTCGACGGTGCCCGCGCAGCCCGCGGACGGCGTGCATCTCGTGCCGCTGTTCCCACGGGCGGGCGACGTATCCGGCCGCCAGGGCTTCGTGCGGGCGATCAACCGTTCGGACACGGCGGGCGAAATCCTTATCCAGGCATACGACGACACGGAGCGGGACTATGACGCGGTGACCCTCGCCATCGGCGCCGACGAGGTTGTGCACTTCAACTCCGACGATCTGGAGCAGGGCAACGACGACAAAGGGCTGTCCGGCGGCATCGGTGCGGGCGAAGGGGACTGGCGGCTCGAGCTGACCAGCGATCTCGACATCGAGGTGCTGTCGTACATCCGCGCCGCCGGCGGCTTCCTGACGTCGATGCATGACGTGGTCCCAGCCGCGCGGCCGCGTCATCGCGTAGCGGTCTTCAACCCGGGGAGCAACCGGAGCCAGGAGAGCCTGCTGCGGATCGTGGCGCCCGGGCCGGAAGCGGCCGAGGTCGGCATCGTGGGCACGGACGATCTGGGCGTCCCCGGTGCGGGCCCGGTCAGCCTGACCATCCCCGCGGGGGGATCCCGGACGGTGGGGGCGTGGGAGCTGGAGTCAGGCGCCGAGGGACTGACCGGGATGCTCGGGGATGGTGCCGGCAAGTGGCAACTGCGTCTGACCTCCAGGGCGCCGATCCTGGCGATGAGCTTGCTGCGCAGTCCGACGGGTCACCTGACGAACCTGTCGACGGCGCCGACGCGGGGCGCCGGCGCTGCGCCGCAGGGTTCGTACGAGCTGCAGAAGACGGCGTTGCACGTCGACCGCCAGGCGCTACGGGAGGACCATCCGGACCAGGAGGTGCTCGCCGTCGCCTACGGCGACTTCGACGGCGACGGCGACGAGGACGTGTTCCTGGCGGCCTACGACGGGACGGAGGAGGGTACCCTGGTCGAGTTCTACGCGAACGACGGTGCGGGCGGATTCGCCCTCGCCAACGACATCTTCGTCGGCGACGTGCCGGAACTGGTGCATGCGCGCAAGGCCCTGCCGGGGGATTTCAACGGAGACGGCGGGCTCGACGTGTTCGTGGCCGGACACGGCTACGACCGGGAGCCGTTTCCGGGCGAGAGCCCGGTGCTGATCCTCTCGACGGCGGGCGGTCTCCAGCAGGCCGAGGGGCTCGACGACTGGGTCGGGTTCTTTCACGGAGCAGCGTCCGCCGACATCGACTACGACGGCGATCTGGACATCGTCCTCACGGACTTCACGCGGCTCGTGCTGCTCGTCAACGATGGCCGCGGCAGCTTTGGCGAAGCGACGGACATGCTGCCGCCGCGGGGCGCATTCACGACGGAACTCATCGATGTCGACTTCGACGGCTACGTCGACCTGCTGGTCGCGGGACACGAAGACGACAACCCGTCCGAGATCTACTGGGGGGATCACTCGCTGACGTACACGGCCGCCCGCCGCACGACGCTGCCGGCGGTGCCCGGCCAGGACACCGTCGTCGACATCGACGCGGATGACCTCGACGGCGACGGCGTCCGGGACATCGTGCTGACCCGCACCGGAGGCGGCGACAACTTCTACCAGGGCTACTACATCCAGTTGATTCTGGGCCAGGGCGATCGAGCGTTCGTTGACGCGACCGAGAACGTGGGAGGTGGGCAGAGCTCGGACCCCTGGATCGACTGGGTTCGGCTGCAGGACGTGAACGACGACGGACATCGCGACATCGTCGTTGACGACGCGGGGGTTGGAGTGACATGGCTGAATGACGGATTTGGCACGTTCTCCCGGTCAACGCGGTAGACACCTGGGGCAGGCGAGGGGACGTTTTTTGAGCGGTGAAGCGGTCCTCGAGCCCGGACGCAACGCCAAGCAGCCCTTGGAACACGCCGGCGATGGAGAGCCCCGCCAGGTTTGAGCGCAGACGCCGGTTCGACTTCGCTTGGCCGCGCCGTGCTTGCGAGTCCATAGTCTGAGCACGCTAGCCGGACATCAACGCCTGGCGTTCCGCGGCATTCGGCTGCCAGAGTGGTCGACGCCATGGCACTGGGTTGGGCGGAATGACGGTAGCACGCCGCCACCGCCAGGAAGGTGGTCCGGTCGACGCGGCTGACGTTCCCCTGGTCGTGGACGTCGATGGGAGCCTGCTTGCTGGGGACCTCCTGGTGGAAGGGCGCTGAGACTGTAGCGTCAGTCGCCACTCAAGGTGCTTCGCTTGCCCTTCTGGCGCCCGTCGCGCCATCGGCGTGGACCCGCGGCAACGGTTCGCACGCTGGAGCAGGTCGCCGCCGCAGTCGCTCCGCGGCGCGGTCGCTGCCCGGCTACGAGATCGACTAAATCACGACGGGGCAGTACATCCCGGGCGACCGCAGACTTTGGGAGGGGGCGGTTCGAGTCAGATGGCGATCCGCAACCACGCCGCGACTGACACTGGCCGGCTGGCGGCCAGTGGGCGAGCCGGGCCTCGGGGGCACTGGGAGTTCGCGCTGAAACGCTTGCCTCGCCACAAGTCGAGATGGTGATTGTCGACGCGGTTGCGGACGCGCAGCGCCATCAGGTCATCGACCTGCCGCTGGACCTCGATCATCAGCACCAGAGGCAGCGGGTACGGTCCCCTCCGCCACCTCGGGGAACGGGACCCGCCAGACGATGTCGTTGGCGTAGCTGCGCTTGTCGGTCGAGGGTCCCGTCTTCGACTGTTCCGGCACGCGCTCGAGGCCCGGGAAATCCAGGCCGTCGACCAGTTCGCCGGTGTCGTGCAGGTCCCCGACGAACCAGCGCACCAACTCCTCCACCATGAACGCATATGAGAAACGGTGCTTGAAGGTGGAATCCTGCCGCATGCGCCGACCGTAGGCCAAGGTGCCTGGCGTTCCAATTGGACATGAACTGATGCGGCCGGAGGAAGTCGTCCCTTCGCGTTGCAGCACTCGCCGCGTTTCGCGCAAGGACGATTCGCTCGGATTGACACCGCGCCGCGAGGAATGGCGGGGCGTTCTGAGTGCGGGTACGCTATCTGGCTCCGGCGTTGGGCCAACCGGGTCCATGGGGCTGCGGGTCCGGCGAGGAGCCTATTGTGCAGTTGGGTTCGACTCGGCTCGGCGTTGCGGTGCTTCCGCTCCGGCGGTGGGCCGTGACCGCGAGTGTCCTCCAACTGACTGTGGCGTCCATCGCCGGCGACGTCGAGCTTGTCGACGGCGCGGTGGCCGCGGGGACGGGTCGATTGCAGGCGGAGATGCGATGTGCGGCGGAGCGGGCGGGCCCGGCCGAGGCGCTCGAGCCCACGGACCAGGTTCTGACCTGGACGCGTGTCCGATCTCCCGACGGCGGCGCCATCGTGCATCTCTACTACCTGCGGGACGCCTCGGAGCGTGACCCGGGCGCATGGCTGCTGGTGGCTACGGTGGTCCTCGACGTCCCGGCGGGTGCGGCAGGTTGGCGTACGTGGAGTACCAAGGAAGTCGGGGCCGGCGAGTGGCGCGTGGATGTCCGGGACCTGGCGTCGACGGAGCTGCTGTGCAGCGTTCGGTATGTGATTGCGGCGCCTTAGAGCGAGCGGATTCCAATGCGAGGTGAGGGTGAAGGAGTGCTTGACAAGCTCGAGCAAGTCCCGCGTGACATGGGCGCTGGAGAGGCGATGACCCGCGTCGGCCGATCCGGGACCGACCGACGTCGCTCCACTCACGGGGCCCTCGCCCCAAAAAAGTAAACTGTCCACCGACGTGGCACAGGCCCGATGCGGTTGAGGGGATTCCCATCATGCAGGTATCACACGGACGTGCGCGACTGGCAGCGTACGCACTCCTGCTTGTCGTGGCCGCTCCCGCGGCCCCGCAATCCGATCACGAGGAGCCGCTGGTCCGCACAATCGCCGGGCCGGCCGGTCCTCTGCTGGTGCCCTCGGCAGAGGGCGGCGACGCCACGGCCGGCGGTATCGATTTCTCCGTATCCACGGCGCGTGGAGTGCGGACTTACCGCGCGCAGTCCAGCGGACGCACACACACGACACACGTCGATGCCGCGGGGCCCCCGGTACGAGTGGCCTTCGACCCCTCCGCGATGCGCTTTCGCAACCTCGCGGCGACCGTGCGCGTCGAGATGGACGATTATCGGCGGCTCGAAGGCGTCGCGCGAGAGGTTGGCGCGGTGGCGGCGAAGGCATACCCGGAGCTGGGCTTTGCCCGTATTCGTCTGCCGGTCGAGACCGATCCCGTCGATGCGGTCGACCGCCTGCGGGGCGATCCACGGGTCTCCCGTGCGGACGTTCTCTTTCACGAGCCCGCCCTGCGGCCGAGGCCTCCCCAGTTCGTCGGGACGCATCCGCGGTGGCGCGAACTGGCTGCGCGACTCCTTGGGCGAACCGCGCCCCGACACGGGCCACCGGCAAGGTCCGCACGCGGAATCCCCGCCGTCGACAAGGGAGCGCTGTCGTCCGATCTCATCGTCGTCTTCTCCGGGGCGCAGCCAGTGTCCTCCACGTCCCTGCTGTCGAGCGTCGGGGTCCTCAACTGGGGCGCCGTCCCGTCGGAGGAGACCGAGCTGACCGTGGCCCTTTATGGGGACCCCACGTTCCAGGACCCGCTCCGCGTCGAGACCCGCTTCATCCCCGCTCTCGACCCCAAGAGTTCCTACGGGATCTACCTCTATACCGATCTCGCAAGCCTGCCCGCCGACAGCACCTACTACGCCGCGGCGATCGTGCGGGACCAGGAGGCCGAACGGCGCACGTACAACAACGTCGACGTCGCGGGATTTGCGCTCGACGCACGCGGGCAGGTGCGGCTGCGCTGCGCCGAGCCAGGCCGCGGCGAATCGCCCGGGGTCGCCGACCCGCTCGCCCCCGAGCAGTGGCACCTCTCGAACAGCGGCCAGGCCGCATACGCGAGACGTGGCGGTTCCCCCGGGGAAGACCTCGGCATGGCCGACGCCCTGGTCGATGGTCCCCAAGGCGAGTCCGTCCGCGTCGCGGTGGTCGACACCGGGCTTGAGACGTGCCATCCGGACCTCCGGGCTTCGATCGAGCAGGACGCCTCGTTCAACTTCAATGCCCTGGCCGACGGAGCCCTGGGCGGCGAGATGTCCGACCCCTTCAACCTCACCAGTGTCGGCGACCACGGGACCCTGGTCGCCGGTGTGGTCGCCGCCACTGCGGAGAACGGCATAGGCGGACGCGGAGTCTCGCCCGGCGTGTTGCTGCGCGGGTACAACTTTCTCTCCGTCTTCGGCGATGCCTCCGATGCGTTGTTCGACGCCCTCGGGGCGAGCGCCTGGGCGCCGGACTCTACCGACGTCGACATCTTCAACATGAGCTTCGGGAGGTCCGGGTTCCCCGCCAACGTCCCCCAGGACGAGGAACTCCTCTTCGCCCACGGCGTTCGCCGCCTCCGGCAGGGACGCGGGGCGGTGTACGTCAAGGCCGCCGGCAACGGGTTCGGCTCCTGTGCATCCGCGCGCCATCCGCTGAACGCGGAGGTCGGCTGCGTGAACGCGAACAGCGGTCCCACCAACAACCTGCCCTATCCGATCGTCGTGGGGGCGTTCAACGCGGACGGGAAGAAGGCGAGCTACTCCAGCGCGGGCCCCAGCCTATGGGTCAGCGCCCCGTCCGGCGAGTACGGGAGATCGGTGCCGGCGACCATCACGACGGAGCAGGCGGGGCACGAGCGGGGTCTCTCCGTACTGGTCGGCGACCGCATCGGCGAGGCGGACAATCCGGACGGCGACTACGTCAACGCCTTCAACGGCACTTCCGCGGCCGCGCCCCACGTCGCAGGGGTGGTGGCGCTGCTGCTCGACACCGCACCCGAACTGACCTGGCGCGACGTGAAGCACATCCTCGCCGGGTCCGCGCGACGCATCGACCCGGACATCCGCGGTGCGCAGGGCACGTTCGGCGGACAACCGCGGACCGTTCGCTACCACTGGGTGACCAATGGCGCGGGGTACCGCTTCCACGACTGGTACGGGTTTGGCGCGGTGGACGCCGACGCGGCCCTCGCCGCCGCCCGGACACACGCGCCCGACTCGCTCGGGCGGTTCCGTCGTTCCGCCTGGTTCGAGGCGTCCCTGGGTCGAGGGCGCATCCCCGACAACCACGGACGAGGCGTTACGCGCAGGGTCACCGTGGCAGGCTTACCCGAGAGTGCGAGCATCGAGGCGGTGGTAGTGGAGGTGGACCTTGACCATCCGTTCCCGCACGACCTGGCGATGCGTCTTGCTTCACCGTCCGGGACGCCCAGCACGCTCAACACGCCCTACAACGACGCCCTGGCGGTGGACTTCTCAACCTACCGCTTGCGCTGGCGGCTCCTCAGCAACGCGTTCTACGGCGAACCGCCCAACGGCGAGTGGCGGCTGCTGGTGTTCGACGGAGCGGAGCATGACACGGGGACGCTGGAAGGCTGGCGCATCCGCTTCTACTACGGCGAGCATCCGCGATGAATCGTTACTATTGGCGGCCGGAGGGTTGGCGTCCGCTCGCCGCTTTCGAAGGGCACGCGCGTACCAAGACCTGACATCGCGATGCCTGATGATCGTGCTGCACAAGGGGACAATACTGCATGAACGAGAGCAGGATGCCGATCCTTATAATCAATCTTGCGTCCGCCACGGACAGAAGGAGTAGCATCATCGAGCAGTTTGAGGGGTGCGGGTGGCAGCCAACCATGGTGCCGGCGTACGATGGTCACGATCGGGAGTTCCCGTTCTATCGATACAAGAAGCTTGCGGGACTCTGGTGGGACAATGTGTCCGAGTTCAAGCCGGGCGCGTTTTGTTGTTACTTGTCTCACGCGAAGTGCTGGGAGGAGATCGCGAACGGCGATGCTGAGTACGCACTTGTTCTGGAGGATGACGTCCAGATTTACACAGACGCATTGAGCTCATTCACTGTGGACGGGCTTCCGGACTTCGATGTCGTCTTCGTCAACCAGAGGACGCGGGCGTATCTGAAGCACCTGGAGGATGTACCCGAATGGGTCGCTTTGGGGCATCTGATTGTGCGGCTCGTGCAGGATGGTACCTTCGGCAAGAACATCCCGGCCCCTGGGGCTGACGGGTATGTGGTGAGCAAAGCAGGTGCGAAGAAGCTCCTGAGGATGCTGAACACCAGGCGGATTTGTATGGGAGTGGACTATGCGCTGGTTCTTAACTCCTTGGATCAAGCGCAGATCGGCACGTTGAGGAGGATGACGAATGACAGCCTACCGTTCTCCGCGAAGTGTTTTCTGACGAACGAGATCGACGCATCGGGCGGGCCGATTGATGTCAACTCATACATCTACACGGGACCGCCGCTGCTCAGATTGCGCCCGTTCGAGACGACGATAGGGGACAAACGTCTACCAAACTCGGTGTTCGATCGAAAGCCGGGAATGGTCCGCCGATTGAAGGACTCACTGAGCTACCGTCACTGAAATACACATTAGTCGAAGTCCGCGCGAAACGGCACGCAGAGCGGCCATCCGTGTGGCGCAGCAACACGTCGTCCGTTCCGTTGCCGTGGCGTAGCAGGACGTCGTCCGCGCCGTCCCCGTTCAGGTCGCCGAGACGGGTACCCGTCGTGGCAGCTGCCGACAATCGTGCGGGGCTGAGGACACCCGTGGGCGGTCGGGACGCCGGCGCCTTGAGCAGTCCGTTGCCCGTGGCCACGGACGGCGCGGCCACGCGCTCGCTCCGTGTGCCGGAACCCCTGGGAGGCTCACTGTCGGGGTAGATGACCGGCGAGGCATGGACCCTGCCCGGTGCCGCTTCGTTCCGACTTTCCTGTGGCTGGGCCGTGGAATTCAAAGCGCCGATATTGATGGCCACCCATCCAACCAGCGGGAGCAAGGAGCGCCTGATCATCTGGTGGCCATTGGGGGGACAGCGCTTCTCCGACGGGACACGCAATCCGCCCCCGTGGCGTGGTTCCTTTGCGGCTCGGGTGTCAGCGAGCTTAGAAGGTCAACGCTGGCCGTAAAGCTCGGCACGACGTCTGTCACGATAATCGCGGGTTTGACCAGCTACCTGCCCGGTGATAGTTTCGTATCAGAAGTCCACAAGGGCCGCTTGGAGGTTGTAGGTGCGGTGGCTTATTGGGGCGGTCGCGGTGATCGCGCTCTTAGGCCCATCCCGTGCCGCCGCCCAGGAAGATCGATACGGGTCGTCCGCGGGGCTGGTCGAGGCTGATGTCGCGGATCGGGACCGGCGCTCCTACGAGCGGCGGCGGGCCGCGGCGCATGTGCGCATGCCCGACACTACCTATGCTTCCACCCCCTCGCCGGCCATGGCGCCGCACGGCGTCGATAGAGGTCGGGACGTTCGGGCGATCCTGAGCACCGACCTTGGCGTCTCCTGGTCCGGGTTCTACAGGTCGTCCGCCTCCGAGGAAGAAGAGACGGCGGAGGACCTGTTCCGCGAGCAGGTCTCCCGAGTTGTGCAGGGCAAATGCATCAACTGCCACGTGGAGGGTGGCGTCTCGGCCGCCACACGGCTGGTCTTCGTGCGTTCTTCCGAAACGGACCACGAGGCCGCCAACCGTCGGATATTCGAGGACTTCCTCGCCGACGTCGACAACGGCGACAGCGTGATCCTGAACAAGGTGCGTGGCGTTGGCCACGGCGGGGGCATTCAGGTAGCAGCGGGCAGCCGGGAGTACGACCACATGGAGCGTTTCCTGACCCTGCTGGGCGGCGGTCAGGAGAGCACGCAGGTTGCGCTGACACCGGGCACGCTGTTCGAGGGCGTGCGCATGGCGCCACACGGCAACACGCTTAGGCGGGCCGCGCTGGTGCTCGCTGGACGGGCGCCGACCGCGCAGGAGTACGCCACCCTCCGTTCCGATGGCGTGCGCAAAGCGATTCGCAGCCTGATGACGGGGCCCGGGTTCCACGAGTTCGTGATCCGGGCGGCCAATGATCGTCTCCTGACGGACCGCGAGGACAACGCTGTCGATTCCGGCCAGAATCGCCCGTTGATCGAGTACATCAACCAGACCAACACGTACTGCGAAGCCGCTGCATGGGATGGCGAGAACATCGAGTGGCGTGATTGGGAAGAAGCAGTTCAATACGCCGCCGTGCGCGCGCCGCTGGAACTGATCGCGCACGTGGTCGAGAACGACCTGCCCTACACGGACATTCTGACTGCGGACTACATCATGGCCAATCCGCAGGCGGCCAGGGCGTATGGAGCCGCGACGGAGTTCGACGACGAAACGGACGTTCACGAGTTCAAGCCTTCGCGGTTCGCCAGCTACTATCTCGTCGATGACTCGAGGGTAGTCCGGGATGCGCCGGAGGGCGTCGAATGCACCGGCTACGTAGTCGAGCCGGGAAATCTGCCCGTCGACTACCCCCACGCGGGAATCCTGAACTCACCCGTGTTCATGTTGCGCTATCCGACCACTGCGACGAACCGGAACCGGGCGCGGGCGCGCTGGACCTACTACCACTTCCTGGGCCTCGACGTGGAGCAGTCGGCGTCCCGCACCACCGACCCCGTCGCGCTGGCGGACACCGATAACCCGACGTTGAACAATCCGGCTTGCACGGTATGCCACACGATCCTCGACCCGGTCGCGGGCGCGTTCCAGAACTACGACGAAGAGGGATGGTATCGATCCGACTGGGGTGGAATGGACTCGCTGGACGGCTTCTACAAGGAGAACCCTCCCGGAGGTGTCGACTTTTTCGTCGAGGCGCGATCCTGGGATGAGCGCGAAAACGTGTCTACGGAAGGACTCCTGCGTGCCGGCGACAACACCGTGGGCATCAAGTACGTGAACGAGCGCGAGTGGTCGCAGGTGGGCATCGACCGGTTGACCGTCCGGAACGGCCGCGGTGGCCTGGTCAGGCGCTACAGGCTGGGCAGCCTGAGAGACTCGCACTGCGGCGGGCCGGAGGAAGGGTATTTCCGTCTGGGTCGGAACTGCATCCTGGGTGTTCCGGTAGCGGTCCCGACCGACGGTACTTACACCGTCGATGTGGACGTGTGGAACTGGGACGACGATCGTCGGTATCCGGGGCACTTGCGTATCTGGGCACCGGGTTACATCTACCGCGAGGGAGACACCTGGTACCGTGGCATGCGCGCGCCGGGCTTCGGCAGCGAGCAGGCCCCCAGCCAGGACAACAGCGTCCAGTGGCTCGCGGAGAAGATCGTCGCCGACGACCGGTTCGCGGAGGCGGCCGTCAAGTTCTGGTGGCCGGCCATCAACGGCAGCGACGTGGCAAGGCCGCCGGCCGAGGCCGGCGATGCGGACTTCGACGGCATGCTGCTGGCGGCGAACTCCCAGGCCGCCGAAGTCTCGCGGCTGGCGCGGGCTTTCCGGACGGGCATCCGGGGTGGAACGCCGTACAACCTGAAAGACCTGCTGGTCGAGATGGTGTTGTCCCGGTGGTTCCGCGCGGAGTCGATACCCGATGACGACCCGGTCCGAACGGTAGCCCTCCTGAACGCTGGCGCGAAGCGTCTGTTGACACCCGAGGAGCTGGCGCACAAGACCCTGGCGCTCACCGGCGTGCAGTGGGGCCGCTATTGGAGGCAGCCCTGGCACGACTGGGGCCAACAGCGGCACGCGTTGGCGAACGAGTACGGAACCCTGTACGGCGGCATCGACTCGGACGGGATCATCGCGCGTGCGCGGGACATGACCGCGGTGATGGCGGGCGTTGCCAAGAGCCACGCGGTGGAGGTGAGCTGTCCCGTGGTACTGCGCGAGTTCTATCTCCTGCCGGATCAGCAGCGGCTGCTGTTCGGTGGCATCGATCATCGCGTGACGCCGAACTGGGAGTACACGCAGGTCTTTCGAATCGCCGCATCGACGGCGGAAGACGCCGAGACGCTGTCGGTAGTGCGCTCTCTCGGCGCCGGGAGCAAGACGTTGCGGCTCACGTTCGAGAACGACTTCTACAGTGACGTCGAGGAGGCCGACAGGAATGTACACCTCGACAGGGTGGTCGTACGCGACGTCGATAACGAAAGCGTAGTGACGACCTACGAGTTCGGGGACCATGCCGGGGGAGAGTGCGGTGCCGCGGAGGACGATCACTACTTCCTCTGGGGCGGGGGAAGCGGGTGTGCCCTCGAGGTTCCGCTGGACATACCGGCCGCGGGCACGCACGCGATCGAGGTCGTGGCGTGGGCGGATCGGGCCGGTGACGAACTGCCTAGGCTGCGCGTCACGCTGGAGTCTGACGATGGGAACTCGATTGGCGCCGTCACGATCAAGAAGAAGCTCGTCGAGCTGCACCGGAAGCTCCTTGGCGAGACATTGGGCGTCGGGTCCCCGGAAATCTCCAGGGCCTACGAGCTGTTCGTCGACGTGTGGAACCGCAAACGCGAGTCGGAGAGCGACTGGTTCACGTCGGAACTGCAGTGTGACTGGCGGCAGGACCAGGACTTCCTGCGGGGCTTCCTGGACGGCTACCGGACGCGGTACCGACACGACAACGGCTGGCACTACAACTGGAACTGGGATCGCACCAACGCGTTCTGGGAGAGCAGGGACCTGTCCGACCCGTCCGGCGTCGCGCGCACGTGGACGGTCGTCTTGATGGCGTTGCTGATGGATCAGCGGTATCTCCACCTCTGAGGAGACGGGAGTGAAGCGACGTGATGTCCTGAAGACCCTGGCGGCCGCTACGGCGGGCGTCAGTGTCGGCTTTCGCCTGCCGCTGGCGCATGCGGAGGACTACAGCGGCAAGCTCTTCGTCTTTGTGCAGGCGGACGGTGGGTGGGACCCTACCTGCTTCTGCGATCCGAAGACGAACGTGCGGGGAGAGCCGGCCATCACGCACTGGTCGGAACGCGAGGACGTGCGGCAGGCCGGCAACATCCCCTATGCGCCGTTCGCGAACAACGAGTCCTTCTTCGAGAAGTACTACGACCGCATGCTGGTCATCAACGGGGTGGACGCTCAGACGAACTCTCACACCGTGGGCATCACCCACAACTGGAGCGGACGTAACTCGGAGGGGTTCCCCACTACCACGGCGCTGCTGGCCGCGCACTATGGGGGGGCGCTGCCGGCCCCGTATCTCAGTTTCGGCGGTTTCTCCAGGACCGGCGGCGTGACGCGTTACACGCGCCTCGACAATCCGGATCTGCTGCGCAACATCGCAACGCCTGAGATGACGCCGTCGGATGACCGGTACGTGAGCGAGGAGGACTGGGAAGCGCTGCGGGCGTATGCGGACGAGACGGCACGACGCCTCGTGGCGGCGCCCAATCTGATGCCGGGAGCGGTGTACCGCAGTTCGCTGTACCGGAGCGCGATGGCCGACGAGGGCCTGAAACGGCTCGCGTACGCGATTCCGCCCGAGGACCAACTCGAACCTTGGGAGGACAGTGGGGCGCTCCCCAGCGGCAACGACTACGGCAGCGGCTTGCGCCGGCAGGCGCAACTCGCCGTACTCGGGTTCCGGACCGGGGTGTCGGTCAGTGCGGACCTGTTCCTCGGGGGCTTCGACACGCATGCGACGCACGATCCGGATGCCGAGTGGCTGCTGAGCAATCTCGCGGACTCCGTTGACTACCTGTGGGACTACGCGGAGACGCAGGGCGTCGCCGATCGCATGGTGGTCGTCATCGGCTCCGATTTCGCCAGGACGAACTTCTACAACGCCCAGGACGGCAAAGATCACTGGCCCATCGGCAGTTTCGTGGTGATGGAGAAGAACCAGTCGTGGACCAACCGCGTGGTCGATGGAACCGACGCCCTGCAGTTCGCCAAGAAGGTCAACCCGACGACGCTGCAGCGCGATGAGGCCGGCGGCACCATCATCTACCCGAAGCACGTGCACAAGGCCTTGCGCCGGTATCTTGGCATTGCGGATTCCGCGGGAGCGGTGCGGTATCCGTTCAACAACACGGAGGACTTCACGTTCTTCGAGACTCCGGTGGCGTCTCATGGGTGGTAGCCGTCCCGGGCCGGACCGATCCCGCGTGGGTGCGGGCGTGAAGCTGCTTGCGCTTTGCGTCGCCCTGTGCCTGTCCGGACCCACGTTCGCCCAGGTGCACATCCCGGACGACGCCCTGCGCCACGAGATCGAGAACCGCCTCGGCAAGTCGCGCGGCGAGGACATTCTCGGGGCGGAGATGGCGACGCTCACGGACCTCGACGTCAACCATCGAGGTGTCTCGAGCCTGACCGGGCTGGGACACGCGACGGAATTGGAGGAGCTTTACCTCGCGCACAACGACATCGCGAACCTGGCGCCGCTATCCAAGCTGACGAAGCTGACCCTGCTTCACCTGAACGACAACCGGGTCTCCAACATATCGGCGCTGTCCGGGCTCACCGAACTGACGGAACTGGCCCTGCAGCAGAACAGAATCTCGAGCATCGCGTCGCTATCGGGATTGACCAAGCTGGCCGATCTGAGTCTCGAGGAGAACAGAGTCTCCGATATCAGTGCGCTGTCCGGGCTGACGCGCTTGACGAGTTTGGAGCTGACAGACAACCCGGTCTCGGACATCAGTTCCTTAAGCGGTCTCAAGCGACTGAAGCGGTTGAGCCTACAGAACACTGCGGTCTCGGACATCGGGCCGCTGTCGGGGCTCACGGCGCTGGAAGAGCTGTGGATCGGTCATCTGGACGTTTCCGATTCGAGCGTCCTCGCCGAGCTTACGGCGCTGACCAGCCTGGACATCGATGGCATCGAGATTTCGGACATCACCCTCCTGACGGGCCTCACGAAGCTGAAGCACCTGCACATGTGCTGCCGGGACATGCCCGACCTGAGTGGGCTGGCCGGGTTGACGGAGCTCGAGTCGCTACACATCCACTGGACGCAGGTGGAGGATGTCACGTTCCTTGCCGACCTGACCGGGCTCAAGCGGTTATGGCTCGACGGGCTTGGGATATCGGATCTTTCCGTGTTGGCAACGCTGACCGGGTTAGAAGCGCTCTCTGTGCATCGAAACGAGGTCTCCGACGTCTCGCTGTTGGCCACAATGCCGTCGCTGCAGGAACTGAACATCAGCTTCAACGATGTGTCAGACATCAGTGCGCTCTCCGGGCTAACCGAGATGGAGAGCCTGCACCTCGAGTACAACCGTGTGTCGGATCTCTCGGCGGTGTCGGGCATGACACGACTCCACCGGTTGCACCTTGACGGCAACACAGTTTCCAATCTGACGCCTCTGTCGGGTCTGACTCGTCTCTGGCACCTCGGCCTGAGCGGCAACACCGTGGCGGACTTGACGCCGCTCACCGGCCTGACCGACCTGCACGAGTTGTACGTTGCCCACAACGAGATCTCGAGCATCCAGCCTCTTTCCGAGCTGACCACACTCCAGAGGCTGGACCTCCGCGACAACAGCATCTCAAACCTCAGTGCCCTATCGGCGTTGGAGGAACTGCGAGAGCTGTGGCTGGACGACAATGCCGTCTCGACGGTCTCGGCCCTGTCCGGCCTCACCCACCTTTGGAACCTGTCCCTGGACGGCAATGCGATCTCGGATCTGTCCGGACTGTCCGGATTGACAGGCCTGACGCGACTCAACCTCAACAGCACCGGCACGTCGGACCTGTCGGCGTTGTCCGGGCTCACGGAGTTGACGGAGTTGTATCTGCGGCATAACGACCTCTCCGACGCGGGAGTGCTTTCCGGTCTGCTGCAACTGACGAAGTTGTCCCTCGACGGCAACGCGGTCACCGATCTCGGACCGTTGTCTGGGCTTACCCGATTGAGGGAGCTCTATCTCAGGCACAACGGCATTTCGGACTTGTCTTCGCTCTCGGGCCTGACGGCGTTGGAGGCGCTCTCGCTCAGTGGCGGCAACAGCGTCTCCGACGTGTCGGCGCTGGGGAGCCTCAGGAGACTGCAGGGACTGGGCCTCTGGGGCAACGGCGTCTCGGACCTGTCGCCGCTCTCCAGGCTGTCCCGGCTGCAGTGGCTGAACCTTGGTTGGAACGGGGTCTCCGATATCGCGCCGGTATCGAGACTGTCACGCCTGACGTGGGCGAACTTCTATGCCAATCCCCTCGACAGCGAAGCGATCGAGACACACATCCCGGCCATGAGAGACCGAGGCGTGCTTGTCAGTTTCTAGCCGGGGCGTCGCCTCCGATCAGCGCGCTTCGTCGGGGAGTGCCACCTCGCAGTTGTCCAACTCGCTCTCCAGCACCTTGTCGATCAGGGCGCGGGATCCAGCGAGATGGTTGGATTGACCGCTGTACAGGGTCGCCAGGAACCACCGGCGATCCGTCGGCCGGACGACATGCGGAACGTGCAGGTGCCGTTCGAACGAGTATTGCTGTTGCAGCCACTCGGCGATGCTGCGGAAGGACGCGCGCCAGCAACCGTAACAGCCGCTCCGCAGTGAACGGGTCGAGGTCGCACTCGCGCGGCGTCCAGCTCCAGCCCTGGTCCGGACTCGCGGCGAGGTGCCCGTCATGCGGCCCGCAGATACTCCAGCCGCTGTCGGGGCTCATCGCCAGTCCATTCGCCGCGGCAGCTCGGAGTTGCGGACGGGTTTCGCCCGGGTGTCTTTCACGGCCGTCGCCGCGGTCGGCCCTGTGGAGAACCGCCCCCCTCGGTGTCCCTCGGCCACGATCTTCCAGAACGGATTCGGGAGCCGCACACAGGCTTGTCCGCGCGCGCCCGCCGCGTGCACGATCGCGCCGTGTCCGCCCCGATGCGTTCGCGTGGGCGACCGGCACCAGCCCCGCCGCGTCCGCTACGCTGCATGGTATCTCCGGGCCTCCGGGACATGGTCCGTCGGTCAGAATGGCCGTTTCGGTGACCCGCGGCATCCGCGCGACGGCATGGGCCTGTGCGCCACATCGGTGCGTCTTCTCGGCGAGGAAACGTGGATTCCGCGAGACCGTTTGGCGATTGCTGCGGGACTTTCGCCTACGGTGCATATCCTGTGGAAAAACCGAACACTGCCACCGACCGGCCAGGTACCGCGCTCCAGTCCGGCATGCAGATCGTGGCCGGCCTACAGCCGCGTCTCGACCGAAATGCTGAACAGGCCGTTGCCGTAGTCGGGCATCTCGCGGCCGAACGAGACGACATTGCGCGCGGCGGCCAGTCCCACGCCGTCGACCGCCCAGTCGGCGGCGCCGTAGTCTTCCAGGTAGTAGCGGAGCACCAGCGTCGTCCGGCGGGTCATCCGATAACGGGTGCGAACGTCCACCGCGCGGTGCTCGGACAGGAGAACCGGGAACTCCGGGGCGACGGACCCCAGCTCCGTTCCGTAGCGTCCGCGGCCCTTCGAGCGGCTGTAGGTGACGGTGAGGCTCAGGCCGTCGCGCAGCAGGTCGCGCAGCTCCAGGGTCAGTCCGTCCGTATCCACGGTGTCGCGGGTCCCGTACCACCAATCGGCGGGGCCGAAGGCGCTGCTGCCGGCGGTTCTCGCGTTCGCCTCGCGGACGGCGCGGAAGGCGGAGAGCGTCGTTGCGGGGTTCGGCGCGTAGGTGAGGTCGGCGCTCCAGCCGCGATCCTCGTCCCGCCGCAGGCCGAGGGGCGAGTCGGGATAGTCGTTCCTGCGGTAGTCCGCGTCGACTCCGACGGACAGGTCCGTGTGCGGGAACTGGTAGTCCAGCTCGGCGGTCCAGGTGCGCTGGTCGCGCCTTGCCTGATGGAAGCGCCGCATCCGGGGGTTGTTGACCGTCACGTCCCGGAACATGGAGGCGTCGCGGCTTCCGTCGGCGAAACGGAGCGCGAGGCGGAACCCGCGCAGGTCGGTTGCGAGGAACTCGATCCAGCTTATCCGGGTATCGTTGCGCGCAATCTCGGCGGGAGTGCGGCGTATGCGCGACGTTTCCGTGCCAGCGCCGAGTTTGAGGCGTCGCGAGAGGCGGTACTGGAGGCGCAGTTCGGTGGACGCTCGGTCGAATCCGTAGACGCGGCTGTCTCGCGGCGCCGTGGCGAAGAGATCGCCGAGGACCGGCGTCAGCAGCAACGTCCGGGTATCGTTGTCCCGTTCCCTGCGCCGGTGCCGGAGGCTGACCCGGAGTCGGTCCGTGGGACGGCTGACCAGGGCAAGCGACCCCGCAAAGACGCTCGCCTCGCCCCGCAGGCTGTCGGCGGGGAGTGGGTCCACGCGCACTCCGGGGTTGGTGGTGTAGGGCAGGAACGGAGCGTCCTGACGGTGGCGTCCCTGGATCAGCGAGCCACTGACGGCGGTGTGTCCCCGGGTCCATCGCGCATGCAGTGACGCCGTGCGCGCGTCGCTGCTCGGTGCGAGACCCTTGCGGCCGGTCGCGGGGAGGTTTGCGTAAGCGTTCTCCCACTCCAGGGCGCGGTCGGGATTGTCGAACCGGGACTCGCGCAGGCCCGCCCCGAGGAGGAAGGTCCCGGCTTCGAAGCGCAGCCTGCCGCCGAGTTCCTCGGTTCGAAAGTCGATGGGCTTCGGCAGCCCGGCCGCCTGGTAGATGAAGTCGGCATGGGTCTCTCCCGTTCCCTGCCTGGTCTCACGGAGGTAGTCGGCGTCCACGCGCCAACGCGGATGGAGGCGGATGTGCGCGCTCGCGGTCGCTCGGCGGCGCTGCGTCGCATGGTCGAACGCGGCGCCGGCTTCGGTCAGCGCGGTCATGGCCGCGGTGTCGAAGGCGCGTACCCACCCGTCCGGCAGCGAGAGCGACGTGCGTCCCGCGTACGGTGTGCGCCCGTCCGTGGCCACGTTGTGGGGGATTTCCCGCCAGCGGAACGCGACGCCGCTGCGCGTACCGCCATACGCGACGGCGAGGTCCCGCGCGTCGAGGGTGAGGTGGTCGGCCCGAACCGTGGCCGAGCGGCCGTCGGCGCCGCGCCGAAAGTACTCGGCGTGGAGGTCGGCCCGGGTTCCATCCTCGTCGAGGCCATTGTCACGGCCGAAACGGGGCTCGGCGTCTTCCACGGCGAGCGCTCCGACGGTCCAGCTTCCTTCCCTGTAGGAGGCCGTTTCGAACGGGCAGAGACGGCAGCGCCAGCGGTCGCTCCGGACGTTGTCGTAGTTGACGTCGACCGGAACCACCGCGGTGGACTCCAGCGCGAGGACGGCCGCGAGCAGGGCGCCAACGCCTGTGCGTCGCCGGGAGAGCGTCATCGGCGCAGGTAGCCGCCGGAAGGATGATTGGAACCGTGTACTTCCGTGTGACAGTTCAGACACGCCTGGGCGATGAGGAACTCGGAGGCGGGGCCTGGGGGAAGCTGCGCGGCCACCTGGGGAAAACTCCGGTGCCCGGCGGACGAGTGGCATCCCTGGCACAGTTGTGGCGCGCGGCGTACCAGGAGCGCGGGCTGGTTGGACCCGTGGGGGGCATGGCAGATCGAGCAGTCCTCGACCGCCGGCGGGTGTTCCCACAGGAACGGCCCGCGCATCTCCGCGTGGCACCTGAAGCAGGTCTCGTTCGTGGTGGCGCCGACCGTCAGCGCCTCGCCGGCGCTGCCGTGGGGATCGTGGCAGTCGCGGCAGACAAGCTGGTTCTCCCGCATCGGGTGAGACGAGCGCTTGAGGGTGTCGGCGGGGACGTGTCGATGGCAGGCGGTACAGACGCCGGACTGGGTCGCCTTCGCGCGCACCGGGTCTGCCGCCGCATGAATCCGGTGGCAGTCGGCGCAGGCGAGTTCGGCCTCCTCGTGGGCGCTGCCGGACCAGTGCGTGCGCTCGTAGTTGGTGTGGCAGGCGAGGCACAGCCCGTTCTGCAACTCGGGTTCCGCGTTCCCCCGCGCGCCGAAGTTGAGGATGGGCTCGCGTAGCGCCCCCTCGGGGAGGATCGGGCGGCCGTGTTGCCCGATCGGGCCGTGACAGGCTTCGCACTGCAGCCCGGCGGGAAACTCCGCTCCCCCCGCCATCTCGAAGGGCGACCCGGGGACGGCGGGGTGTCCGTGGACGGTCCGGAAGACCTCGAGCGTCGGAAACGGCTCCGCCTCGTCGTGGCAGGCGATGCAGGTGTCCGCACCGCGGCGGGAATAGTCGCCCTCCTGCAGCTTGGCCGCCAGGTCAGCGTGGGGGTCGTTCCCGCGAATCGACGACGTAGCGGCGAGAAGGGCGGGAATCGCGAGCACGAGCGGCACCGGAACCAGCAGCCTGCGCCGGACCCTCGTCATCCGTCAACAACGCAACCTGTAGGGGACGCCCTCGTGGCGTCCCGTGTCGGCCTAGTCGTGATCGTGGTCATGTCCCCCGTCTTCTTCCTCGGCGTCGACTTCGGCCTGCAGGAGAGTGAGGAAATACTCCATGTTGTGGAACTCCTCCGTGTCGGCCGGAACCTGCACCCCACCCCCGTGGCTCTGCATCCCCTGGATCTTGGCCAGGATGAGGGCCATGTGGTCGAGATCGTCTTCGTGGTCGTGGTCGTGGTCGTCCGATGCCAGGAACTCCCGGAACACGCCGAAGTTCACGGCTTCGTGATCAGACTGGGAGGACGGCGCGAAAACCAGCCGCGTGCCGAGCGCAAGTCCTGTAGCCACGTGACAGTTGATGCAGCGCGTCTGGACGATCGGAGCGGAGATGCGCTCGCGGAACACGTCCTCCGCCGCTTCCTGCCGCGCCCCGTGCGTCGGCGCCAGGGAGAGGTTCGTGAGGTAGCCGGCGGTGCTCGACAGCAGGCTCATCGCGACGATCGGCTCGTCCGACTCGACGTCGAGTTGCCACTTGCCGGCGCCGTCGCCCAACGCGCCGTGGAGGTCGTCCGCGCCGTTCTCGAGGTCCGATGACGTCAGCGTGCGCGCGGCGCCGGCCGCCAGGGACAGCGTCACATGGCTCCCTGGCGACTCGGCGTGGTCGTCCGTGCCCGTGATCTCGATCGAGGCGGTGTGGTCCCCCGCGTTCACGAGGCGCAGCCAGCTCGGGAGATCCGGGTTGCTGGCCGGATTGAAGATCACCACGCGGTGGCGGTTGTGCGCCGCCGGCACGGTGTCGTGCATGGACGTGAGAAATCCGTCCCGGGTCGTCCGGATGTACGCGAGCACCTCGATCTCGAGGTCGCTCTCGAGGGAGAGCCGCCAGGCGCCGTCGCCGGAGCCGACGCCGGCGCTCAGACCCTTGTCGGGATTGCCGAGCTCGAGGTCGTGCGAGTTGAAGGGGGCGGTCTGGTGAGCAGCCAGCGACAGCGTGATCGGTCCGAACTCGGCGCCGCTGTCGTCGAAGGCGTGGATCTCCACTTCGCCCGCTTCCGAAGCGTGATTGATGACGCGGACGAAACCCTGCCGGCCGAAGGAATCGTCCGCCGCCGGGAAGAGCGGCACCATGTGATGGCCGTGACCGTCCGAGTGCGCCGGGACGGTCGAGAGGTTGGTCAGGTGGCCGGTCGGGCTCCGCAGCAGGCTCATCACCGTCACAGGCGCGTGCGAACGGACGGACAGTTGCCACTTTCCGTCGCCGTCCCCCAGCGCGCCGTCCAGACCCTCGCCTCCCGCTTCGAGATCCTGCGCCGAGACCGTGCGCGCGGCACCCGCCGCGACGGACATCGTGACGGAACCGGTGGACTCGTGCCCGTGGTCGTCGATGCCCGACACGGTGACTTCGGTGGACTCGTCCCCGGTATTGATCACGCGCAGCAGGCTCACCTGGCCCGTGTTGCTGCCCGGGTTGAAGATCACGATCCGGTAGGCATGGTCCGCGTCTTCGTCGTCGTCCGAGTGGCCGTGCCCGTCGTCGGAGTGGCCGTGGTCGTCGTCGTGGTCGTCCGCGACGACCGGCGCGGTGTCATGCATCGAGGTGACGAAACCGCTTTGCAGCAGGCGGATGTAGGACAGGACCTCGATGTCGAGCTCGCTCGACAGCGTCAGTCGCCAGTCCCCCTGGCCGGGACCGGTGCCCGTGCTCCATCCCTTCGCGGGATCGCCGTTCTCGAGATGCGTCGAGTTGAAGTGCACGGTCTGTTCCGCCTCCACCGCCAGCATCAGCGGCCCGAAGCTGTCTCCGGTGTCGTCGACGGCGTCGATGCGGACTTCGCCGCTCTCGTCGGAGTGGTTGATAACGCGCACGAACCCCTGCCGGACACCGTCGGCGGCCGAAGGAAACAGCGGCACCATGTGCACCGCGTGTCGCTCGTCGTCGTCCGTGGAGGCGCTGGACGGGTCGTCCGCAAAGGACCCTCCGGCCGTGACCGCGGCCGCGGCGAGCGCCGCGAAGGTCAGCCGGAGGCTACGCGCTGGACGGCGCCCGGTGTCGGCTCGGCGCCGGCCGGCCACCGGGTTGTGGGTGCGACTCGTTTCGGCGTTTCGGTCCAGGGCGTCGAACATGGGTGCTTCCTCCTCCCGTCACAACGCGTTTCCTGCGCGATGGTAGCCCGATAGGCTTGGGGAGACGAACGGCTAATGACGAGACGGCAATGGAACCCCTGTCGGCCGGAGGCGTCCGATGCCGACGGGAACAGCGCCACTTCGTGCACGAACGGCACGATCATCTACCCGAAGCACGTGCACAAGGCGCTGCGGCGTTATCTGGGGATCGAGAACACTCCGGGTGCCCAGCGCTTCCCGTTCCACAACACCGAGGATTTCGCGTTCTTCGGGTAGGGGTCGGCTCTGACGTCAGGGCCGCGGACAGGTCTCGCGGCCCGGTTCGGGCGTTGCGGTCCAAGCCCCGTGCCCGGCCGTCCGGCGCCGTGTTTCGATGAACCCGTCGGGAGTCCAAACCCGCTTGGTGTAACCGGGAAGAGTTGGCGAGGCGGATCGACGCGCTGCTGATACGCTATGGAAAGGGTGGAGCCGTACGAGTGTCGGGGTGGGCGAGACGGAGGAGCCGCATTTCGCGTGGACGGGCTACGCGGGACGCGTTGGCGTGCCCACGAGAACGGCCTCGCGTTCCTTGGGTAGAAGGACCGCGGCGTCCTGCCTCACTACTACGGCCCGAATGACCACAAACCCGTACCGTTGGATCACCGCAGCCCTGCTCTCCCTCTCTGTCCACGCCTCGGAGCCGGGCGAGCAGATTGCCGAACGCGAATGCGCCGAGTGCCACGGCCCGGGGGGTCGGAGCGATCAGTCCGACATGCCCTCCATCGGCGGCTTCTCGGAGTTCGCCATCATGGATCTCCTCGACAGCTATCGCCTGGGATTCCGCCAGGCCCGCACGGTCAGGCTGCAAGACGGTTCCGAGACGGACATGGCGAAGATCGTCGACTCCCTGTCAGAGGACGACATCGAGGCGGTGGCGCTCTACTACGCGGACCAGGAGTGGGTACCCCACGAGCAGCCTTTCGACGGGGACCTCGCGCGGCGCGGCGCGCGCATCCACTCGGTGAAGTGCGGGAAGTGCCACCCGCGCGGCGGCAGCGTGCCGGAGGCCGATCACGCCCTCCTCGCCGGCCAGTGGCGCGACTACCTCGCGGGCGAGTTCCTGGATTTCGACAGTGGCGCCCGACGCATGACCGACAGGATGAAGGAGCGCTACGACACCCTGTCCCCGGCGGACAAGTCCGCGCTGCTCGAATACTACGTCAGCGCCGGCAAGTACTAGGACAGCCCGCGCCGTGGCCTGCGATGCATCCCCGCAGGTGAGGTCGGGATGTTGATAGCCAGGAATGCCGATGTCTAGATTCGGGCCCGATAGCCGTTGTACCCGACGTTCGTGTGGCGGCGGGAGGTGAGGGTGACCGGCCGGAGCAGGTGGCGTTAGCGGGCGTTGGGCCGCGCGGTGCTGTGGGCCGGCTCGATGCCCGCCCAGTACGTCGACGAAGCCGAACAAGCCCAACGTCAGTACGAACTGGAACGCGCGGCTGCGCACGCCGACATGCCGAGCACGATGCATGCGTCGACGCCATCGGCCGCCATGCCCCCGCACGTAGCGACGCGTACGGTGCCTGAAGGATGGTCGGACCTCGCTGGCCTGCGGCCGTGGTCGCCGTGGAGCGGCAGTACGGACGACGAAACGGCGACGGACGTGTTGCGGGAGCACGTCTCCCCGATCAGCGCGCCTGGTCCGTCAGCGCTACCTCGTAGGCCTCCAGCTCGCTCGTCAGCACCGCGTCGATCAGCGTCCGCGACCCGGCGAGGTAGTTCGAGTGCCCGCTGTAGAGGGTCGCGAGGAACCATCCGCGGTCGGCCGGCCAGACGACGTGCGGAACGTGCAGATGCCGTTCGAACGAGTCTGGCTGTTGCAGCCACCCGGCGATGTCGCGGAAAGGCGCGCGCCAGACGAAGTAGTTCCAGCCGCGGGTGACGAGCAGCACGTCGCTCGTCCAATCGCGGCTGCCGCCCTCCCACTGCCCGGACAGGCAGCGGTCCTTCGGGGCTGTCTCGCGCGCAAGCAGGCGGAACAGCCGCTCCGCCATGAGCGGATCGAGATCGCATTCGCGCGGCGCCCAGCTCCAGGCCTGGTCGGGACTCGCCGCGAGGTGCGCGTCGTGCGGCCCACAGATGGCACTCCAGCCGCTGTCGTGGGTCATGCGCAGCCCGTTCGCCGCGCCAACCTCGGCGCACGAAACGGGCTTCACCCAGGTGTCGTCGTGACCGTCGCCGGTGTCGGCCTTGTGGAGCAGTGCGCCTTCGGTGTTTTCTGCGACGATCTTCCAGAACGGATTCGGCAGCCGCACATGGGCCTCGTATCCGACCGGCAGGAAATCGCCCACTGTCCAGCTCGTTCCGTTGATGATCAGACCGTCCACGTCGCTTTGCTTCGCCCGCCGGTAGAAGCGCGGAAGATCGTACATTCGCAGGCTTCGGCCCCAATCCCGTCGCGCCCGCCAGAGCCGGTAGCGGGTGCGCAGGCGGTCCCTTAGCGTGAAACGCGGGGGCGTGCCCGCCGTGTACACGAGCGTGCCGTGCCCGCGCCGACGCTTGCTCATGCGCGGGGGCACGCGACTCTCGGGGGCCGGTGGATCACGGTCCGGGCGCCGTCGACAGGTTCGTCAGGTGGCCGGTGGGACTCTCCAACAGGCTCAGGACGTGCAGGGGCTGGTCCGAGGTGACGACCAGTCGCCACTTCCCGGCGCCGTCGCCCAGGTTGCCGTCCAGGTCGTCGCCGCCGGTCTCGAGGTCCTGTGCCGACAGGGTTCGGGAACGGTGGGCCGGTACGGTGAGGTGCACGCCGCTACCGGGGGAAGCGCCGCGGTCGTCGATGCCCTCGATCGTGACCGACGCGTCGGTGGCGCCAGGGTTGACGATCCGCAGCCGGCTCGCCTGGTCGGTGTTGCTTCCCGGGTTGAAGAAGGCGGCCCGGTAGACGCGGTCCTCGCCGGGGACGAGGTCATGCATGCCGGTGACGAAGCCGTCGGTCGTGCGGACGTAGCTCAACACCTCGATGTCGAGGTCGCTTCCGAGCTCCAGCCGCCACGTGCCGGTGCCGGCGCCCACCCCCGTCGGTAGGCCCTTGTCCGGGTTGCCGGACTCGAGGTCGTCGGAGTTGAAGGGCGCCGACTCTCCGGCATTGAGCGAGAGGGAGATCGGCCCGTGTGACGTGCCCTCGTCGTCGAAGGCACGGATCGTGACGGTGCCGTCGCGGTCGGTGTGGTTGACCACGCGGACGAACCCCTGCCGCGTGGGATGCGAGGATCGCGGGAACATGGGTACCGAGTGCGGCTGCGATCCTGCGCCAGTTGCGGTGGACAGGTTGGTCAGGTGGCCGGTGGGGCTCTCGAGCAGGCTCATCACGCGGATGTCGCGGTCGGCGGTCACGCGCAGGCGCCACTTGCCGCTGCCGTCCCCGAGGGCGCCCGTCAGGCCCATGCCGCTCTCGAGGTCGCTGGCCGACAGGGTCCGGGTCACGAAGGGCGGGATCGTGAGCCGGACGGTCGCCGAAGAAGTCTGTCCCGCGTCGTCCGTGCCCTGTATGGCGACCGTCGCCGCTTGCCGCCCCGCGTTGACCAGCCGGAGCACGCTTACCTGCGCGCTGTTGCTGCCCGGGTTGAAGAAGGCGACCCGATGGACACGGTCCTCGACGGGGGCGAAGTCGTGCACGCTGGTGACGAAGCCGTCGGTCGTGCGGACGTAGCTCGATACGGCGATGTCGAGGTCGCTTTCGAGTTCCAGCCGCCAGGTGCCGGTACCGGCGCCCAGCCCGGCCGGCAGTCCCTTGTCGGGGTTGCCGAACTCGAGGTCGTCCGAGTTGAACGGCGCCGTCTCGAGGGCGTCGATCGAGAGGGAGACCGGGCCGTAGGAGGTGCCGGCGTCGTCGAACGCGCGGATCGTGACCGAACCGCCGCGGTCCGAGCGGTTGGTCACGCGGACGAAGCCCTGCTGCGTGGGATGGGACGCGGGCGGGAACATGGGCACTTCGTGCGAGGTGCGGATCTCCAGGCGATGGCCGGATACGGCGACGTGCGCGGACGCCGTCCGCCCGTCGAGTTGGAACGACTCGCCCACTCCGAAGAGTTCTTTCGGGTCATTCCCGCGGCAGGCAAGCCACCGGTCGCGATTCACGTCGATGCAGACGTAGTCCTCGGGCCCGTCGTAGATGCCGTCGATGTCCCGGTCCACGGTGAGGACGCCGACCGTTCCGTCGCGGAAGGCGGCTTCACCGATCCAGGCGCCGCCGAAGGAGATGTCGGAGGAGAGGGAGCCGTAGGGCAGCCGATACGGGACGGTGAGGCCTGTGGAGTAGGTCACGTCGACCGAGACGGTGGGGCCGAGGAACCCGTCGACGGTGACGGGGGCGCCATCGTCGGTCAGGTCACCGTTGTCGTTGCGGTCCACGTATGCCAGCCAGAGGTCGTCGATGAAGTCGAACATGAGCTGGACATACGGATCCGGTCCGTCGCCCAGAATCACGTGGCCGTATCTCTGAAACCCCCCCATGGCGGGTGGATAGATGTAGGCGCCTGGCCGTTCCGAACGCAGTCCCACCCACCTCGGCTGCCAACGCACACCCTGCTGGCTCAACAGGCCCGAGTCGGCAGGCTCAAGGAAAGCCTTTGCCTCGCTGGGATCCAGGATGGTGTCGTCCTCGTCGGGGATACCGTCGTTGTCGTCGTCGATGTCGATGTTGTCGCCGATACCGTCGCGATCCGCGTCCGACCACTCTTCCGGACGCAGCGGGAAGGCGTCTTCGATGTCGACGACACCGTCCCCGTCGTCGTCCTCGTCCGCCCAATCGCCCAGGCCGTCGCCGTCCGTGTCGGCATGTTCGCGGCGGTCGAGCGGGAAGGCGTCCACCACGTCCCGGACGCCGTCGCCGTCGTCGTCGGCGTCCTGTCGGTCCCCGATGCCGTCGCCGTCCGTGTCCCTGGATTCGAACGCGTCCAGCGGAACTTCATCCGCGTCGTCGGCCACGCCGTCGCCGTCGTCGTCCGGATCCGCAACGTTGCCGACGCCGTCGGCATCGGTGTCCAGGAACTCGGCCGGGTCGTCCGGAAAGACGTCGAGCGCGTCGAGGATGCCGTCGGCGTCCGAATCGAGGGCCGCGTCCGGAGCGCCGAAACCGCGAATGCTACCGTCGATCCGGAACATGCCCCTGCCGTCGCTCAGGAACACGTCGCCGCGGACAGGGTCGATGGCGATGCGCCGGTTTACATGGCCGCCGCCGATGGTCCCGCGCCAGGATGCAAGGGGGAGTCCGCCCAGGATCTGGGTCCAGCGGGTCCCGTCGAAGAGGAAGCCGTCGTACTGGGCGCCGATGATCAGCAACTCGCCTTCCCGCAACGCGGCGATGTCCGGGATGCCGTAGCCGTCGCCGGTCTCCAGGGTCGCGGCCGCCGGCATCTCCCGCGGTTCCCAGGTCACGCCGTGATCGAAGGAGGCGTACAGGCGTGCGTGGAACGCTCCGGGACCTCTGCCGACGAGCCCCCACAAGGTCGCGCCGTCCCACGCGGCCGAGACGATGGGACCCCGTGACGGAGGCTCTACGCGGCGCCAGTCGTGGCCACGTGTCGAGCCGATCCACTCGACGCCTCCGTAGAAGTTCCCGCGGAGGAGCAGGTAGCCGTCGGGCCCGTCTGCGACGACCGGGTCGAAGATCAACTCGAAATGCCGCGGCGCCCGGGCGCCCAGGGACGTCCACGACTCTCCGAGGTCGTCGCTGCGGTACACGTCCGGACCGCCCGACGCGCCCGTGCCCGTCATCACGTAAATCCGGTCGTTCCTGTCCGTAACCGCTCCCGGCCGCCACGTGCCGCCGGCATCCAGCGCCAGGGGCTCGAAATCCGCTTCCTGCGTTGAAGCGCGGTAGTACGTGATCCCTCCACTGCCCTGTCGTCCCTTGGCGGCTGTCAGGATCAGCGTGCTGCCAGCCGCATCGAGGTCCATGACGTTCTCAAGGGAGACGCGGGACATGGACTCGAGGGTGCGGCCACGGTCCACGCTCCGCCAGACGGTCGCCTCGCTTGCGGGCGTCGGTTGCGTCGCGACCCAGAGGGCTCCGTCACCGTCGACCGTGAAGCCCACCACGCCCTCCAGCAGGGCCACGCGTCGCAGGTGCGCCTCCTCCGGGGCCTCCGGCAGGCCAGTACCGTCCAACACCCACCGAACGGCGTCCTGGCTGGAGACATCCCCCGCCGCGCAGTGTCCGCCCGGACGCTCGAGGTCACCGTACGTCTGCAGGCCCACGACGTGCTTGTAGTAGCCGTAGGCCGACACGGAGTCCCTGTGGAGGAAGTCCTCCGTGGTCGCGCTCACGAACACCCGGAACGGCTCCCGGGCGCCGGCGGCAGGCCGCCGGAACGGATCCGCCTCGCCGATGCACCCGCACCTGGCCAGGAAGCCGCCGCCGTAGTCCTGCCCGAAGCGCTGCACGAAACCGTTCAGGAAGCAGGTCCCCTGGGAGGCGCCGACGAACACGACGCGGTCGAAATCGACGCGCAGCCGGCCGCCGAAGTGGCTCTGCAGCAGTTCCTGGATCAGGCGCTCGTCCTCCTCGGTCCAGTTCCGCCGGCCGGGACCCGTGTGCGGCGCGGCCTTGTACCACTCCAGGTGGTCCAGCCCGCCTGCATCGCTCCTCGCGTTGGATTCCGGGGACGCGACGGTGACGGGGATCAGGTCGTGTGCGTACGCGAGGGACTGGGTGTACGGGAAAAACCGCCGCAGCATGTCCTCCTGGCTGCCGGTGGCGTGGCCGTGGAAGTAGACCAGGACACCCCTCGGCGCCATCGCATCCCACTCGTCCTTGAGGGAATACTCGAACAGCGTCGTGCGGCCGCGCGAGTCGGTGAAGGTGGCGACCTCGCTGACGCCGGGGAGCGCTGTCATCGCCAGCGCTGCGCCGAGCACGGCACCCGTGCGCTGGTGACGCAGTCGTTTCAGGAGGGGGAGGACGGACATGGGCCCGACGAACTCCGGTCGCGCCCGGTCAGAATAGCGGTTTCCGTGACCCGGGGCATCCGCGCACCGGCACGACTCCGCCAGCGGCCCAGCCTGGAGTGACCGGTGCATGTCGACATCGACAGCGGAGTTCGGCAGATTGGCTCCATGGGACGCATGGTGGCGAATCCGTTTGCTCCGCCACACGGGGGCGCCTGCAGTGTCGTGGGAACCGCGGGAGGACCGTCGATGCACTTGAAACCGTTGCTCCGGACCGCGCTGGCCGCGCTCGGCGCCGCCGCCTTCGCGCAAGAAGGGCGCGAGCACTTCGTCCCTCTGTTCATGTCCGCGTCGGACCCCGATGGCCGCCAGGGTTTCGTCCGCATCGTCAATCACTCCGACCGGGGCGGCGCCGTGCAGATCTACGGGGTCGACGACGCCGGCGAGCGCCGGGGTCCGATCGAGCTGTCCATCGACGCGCTGGAGACGGTGCACGTCAACTCCGGCGACGTGGAGAACGGCAACTCCGACAAGGGATTGTCCGGAGGGCTGGGGGCGGGCGAGGGCGACTGGCGCCTGCTGCTCCACGGCGGGGACCTGGACATCGAGCCGCTGGCTTACATCCGGACCACGACCGACGGCTTCCTGACCAGCATGCACGACGTGGTCCGCGAGACGGCGCTGCGCCATCGGGTGCCGATCTTCAATCCGGGCAGCAACGACCAGCAGCGGAGCTGGCTGCGGCTCGTCAATTCGGGCGACGCGGCGGCGAACGTGACGATCACGGGGCGCGACGACACGGGGGCGGCCTCCGCGGACCAGGCGCGCGTGACGATACCGGCGGGGGCGGCGGTCACGCTCAGCGCGCAGGACCTGGAGGCCGGCACCGGCGGCGTGGAGGGTCAGTTGGGCGACGGCGCCGGCAAGTGGTCGCTGGACGTGGGCGCGGATCGGGCCATCCTGGTCATGAGCCTGATGAGCACGCCGACGGGGCACCTCTCGAACCTCTCCGGCGCCAGGCCGGAGTACCGCGGGGCGGCGGGACTCTGGCGCGTCGCGTTCGACGACGGCGTGGGCGGCGAGGGCTACGTGCTCCTGTTACCGGACAGCCGGATGTATGCCTGGCTGCCCGAGTCGGGGGACACCAACCGGATCGCCCGTGGCACGTACGGCACGGGAGCCGGCATGCTGTCCGGTTCCGGGGAGCTCTTCGAATCGGGCAAGGTCGAACTGGCCGGCCTCGACGTTTCCGGTGGCAGCGAGCCGTTCGAGTTCACCGCGGAGTTCCGCGCGGGGGACTGGATCAACGGTAGCTACACGCCTGCAGGTGGCAGCGCGCGGGCGTTCCGCGGCTGGGCGTTCACCGGGTTCGAGCGCGGCGGTTCGAACGTGGCGGTCGAAGGATTATGGAGCCCGTCCCTGGGCCTGGAGGCGGACCTTCCGGGCGAGTTCGAGCCCGGCGCCGACGGCGACTTCGCGTTCGAGTTCGCCGTCGAGTCCGTCACCTGCCAGGTGGACGGCGTGCTGGGCCCGGTGAACCCGGCGTTTGCCGTCTACGAGGCGGCGCCGTCCGTCCGCTGCCTCGTCCTCGAGTTTCCGGCGGGCAGCGTCGAGCTGATCCTGGTGGTGATGGACGCGGCGACGGCCCCGGGCGAGGGGAACCGCGCGCTGGGACTGGTGGTCATTCCGGACGAACGGAAGATCGCGCTGGGCGCGCTGTTCGACCTCAGCCGGTCCTGACTGGCGATTGTCACTGCGACGAAACGGGGTACGATGCCGGACAGATGGCTCCGCGCACCTGGCTGCTCTGTGGCGTCCCGCGATCCGGGAGTTCGCTGTGCTGTCGGCTGGCGGGCGGGGCGCCGGACACGGTCGCGCTCTCGGAACCGATCGAACCCCGGACCTTCGCTGGGGTAGCCGGTCCGGCGGACGCCTGCGCCCGCATCGGCTCGTTCGCTGCCACGACGCGTGACGAACTGCTCGCCACGGGGCGCGCGGCCTCGGTGCAGGTCGACGGCCGCCTGGATGACGACCGGGTGTCCGAGACCCCGAACGCCGCGGGGCTGCGCCCGCCGCGGGGCGCGCCGGGGGCGATCCGGATAGACAAGCCCCTGTCCGCCGACTTCCTCCTGCTCATCAAGCACAACGCCCTGTTCGCGGCGCTGCTCGACCGGCTGGCCGAGGGCTTCCCGACGCTGGGACTCGTCCGCAACCCGGTCGCCGTCCTCGCTTCGTGGCAGACGGTCGACCTGCCGGTCCGGCAAGGCCGTGTCCCCATGGGGGAGCGTTTCGACCCGGAGCTTGCCGGGGCCCTCAACGCGGAGCCCGACCCCCTGCGCCGCCAGGTCCGCGTCCTCGACTGGTTCTTCGCGCGCTTCCGCGACTGCCTGCCGCCGGACCGCGTCGTCCGCTACGAGGACGTGGTGGCGAGCGGCGGCGTCGCGCTGTTTCGCCGGCTCGGAGCGGGCGCGGGCCCGGAGCCCCTGGAGAGCCGGAACGCGAACGCGGTGTACGCCCCGACGAACGTGGACGCGATTCTCGCCGCCGTCCAGACGACGCGGGGCGCCTGGTCCGGCTGGTACACGCGCTCGGACTGCGAGCGGGCGGCGGCGGCCATACGCGGCGGCCGATGACGGCCCCGGAAGCCCGGCGCACGATCTGGTTCCACCGCGCCTTCAAGGGGGTGACGGGCGGCGAGATCAAGCACTCGCACTACTTCTCCCATGCGCGACGGCTGGCGAGCTTCTCGGCGCGGATCACCTTCACGGGCGGGCCTCTGAACGAGTCCCTCGCGGGAGAGCGTCGCCGCCTCTGGCCGGTTGGCAGCGTCGACGGAGCGACCGACTGGGCACCGGCGGAGGACGACGTCCTGTTCCTCGCCGGCACCGACTGGCGCTACCTGACCGCGATGGCGCTCGACGGAACCGACCACCCGCGCATCAACCTGGTGCAGCACGTGCGTCACGCGAACCCTGACACGGAGCTGTGGAGCTACCTCCCGCGGCGGGCGGTCCGCATCTGCGTGAGCACGGAGGTGGCGGACGCGATCGCGCGGACGGGGCGCCCGCGGGGACCGGTCGTCGCCATTCCGAACGCGACGGAACTGCCGCCCTGGGACTGGGGCGACGCCGCGGGGTGCGCCGCCTGGGAAGGCCGACCGCGGTCCGTCGTGGTCGTCGGTTACAAGCGCCCGGAACTTGCGGCGTCGCTGTCGGAGCGCCTGCGGCGCGACGGCGTCGAGCACGACGTCCTGACCCGCGTCATGGAACGCGGCAGTTTCCTCGCACGGCTCGCCGAGACACGGGTCGCCGTCTGCCTGCCGGACCCGACCGAAGGCTTCTACCTGCCGGCCCTGGAGGCCATGGCATGCGGCTGCGTCGTCGTCACGCTCGACGCGGTGGGCAACCGGAGCTTCTGCCGTAATGGCGAGAACTGCATCGTGGCTGGGCCGGACGCCGAGCGCCTGGCCCGCGCGGTCGGGCACGCGTTCTGGCTTTCGGAAGGCGCCCGCAGCAACCTCCTGGCCAGGGCGGCCGACGCGGTCGCCGCGCATGCGCTGCACGTGGAGCGGTCCCGGTTCCACGCCGTGCTCGGCGACGTGGACGGACTCTGGGCCGAGGCGCGACGGTCCGTCGTGCCCGTGGTTGCGGGTGAGCTTTCGGAGGAGGGCGGTCCCGGCGTGGCGAGCGAGGTCCCTTCGGAATCGCCCTACCGCCCGCGCCTCGCATTCATGATCGTCGGCGCCCAGAAGGCCGGGACGTCCGCGCTCGCGCAGTTCCTGGACGCGCACCCGGAGATCGGCATGTCGTCGCTGAAGGAGGTGCATCTCTTCGACGCGCCGGAGTACTCCCGCGACTGGACGCCGGCGGAGATCGACGAACGCTACCGGCCGCACTTCGCGCAGGGCCGCTTCACGGGCCTGCCGGGCGAGACGGTCCTGGGGGAGGCCACGCCCGTCTACCTGTTCCTGCCGGATGTCCCCGCCGAGTTGCGGCGTTACAACCCGCGGCTCAAGGTCATCGTCCTGCTGCGCGACCCGGTGGAACGCGCGATCTCCCACTACTACATGGAGAGAGGTCGCGGGGGAGAGCGCCGGCCGCTGTGGCAGGTGTTGCTGCTCGAACCGTTCCGACTACTGGTCAGCCGCGATCCGCGGCACCCCGACTCCGCGCAGCGCGTGCACAGCTACCGTGCCCGGGGGCTCTATAGCGGCCAGTTGCGCCGCCTCTACCGGGTGTTCGATCGGGACCGCGTGCTCGTCATTCGCGCCGAGGACCTCCTGGGCAGCCACGACGCCGTCATGCGCCAGGTCTTCGCGTTCCTGGACGTGTCGACGGAAGTGCGCGTGTCGCCGGCGGTCGTGTTCGAAGGCGAACCCGGCAGAAGGCCCCACCGGGTGGCGTCCTGGCTGCTGCGCCTGTCCTACGTGGCCGAGTTCGTCCGGCTCCGGCGGCTGCAGCGACGCGGGCGGCTTTACGACGGGTCCCGAAACCGACGAGCGCTGCGTCGATCCTTGGGAGAACCGACTGCGTGACAGCCGCCCGACCCACGCCCGCGGCCGCCGCGGCGATCCTGGCGGCTGTGCTCCTCTGCGCCTGCGGGGGAGGCGGCGGTAGCGGCAGTCGTCCGTCCGCGCCACCGGCGGCCGCCGCGGCGGATCCGCCGCGGCCACCCCCGACATCGGACTCCGGTCCCCGATCCTGCGCGAACGGCCGCGCCGGCGAGTTCCCCTGCGCGGGCATCTCCCTGCAGAGCCGGGTGCCCCTCGGGGACATGGGCGACGGCGGCGGCAACGATCTCTGGGGCTGGGCCGATCCGGAGACGGGCAAAGAGTACGCGCTCATGGGCATGACGGACGGGACCGCGTTCGTCGATGTGTCGGAGCCGCAGAGCCCGGTGTTCCTCGGCCGCCTGCCCACCCACACCACGGCGTCCCCGTGGCGCGACATCAAGGTCTACCGGGACCACGCCTACGTCGTGGCGGACTCCGCCGGGGCGCACGGCATGCAGGTGTTCGACCTGACGCGCCTGCGCGGAGTCTCCGGGGCGCAGGCCTGGGAGGCCGACGTGGTCTACGGCGACTTCACCCACGCGCACAACCTGGCCGTCAACGAACAGACGGGATTCGCGTACGCCGTGTCCACCGACACCTGTGGGCAAGGCCTGCACATGATCGACCTCCGCACGCCCAACAACCCGATGTTCGCGGGCTGCCATGACACGGTCCGCACACACGACACGCAGTGCGTCCTCTACCACGGGCCCGATGCCGAGCATCGCGAGCGCGAGATCTGTTTCAGCAGCAACGAGGATCACGTCGAGGTGGTCGACGTCACCGACAAGTCGGCGCCGCTTCCCCTCGCGTCGACGACCTACCCGCAGCTTGCCTACGTGCATCAGGGCTGGCTGACCGAAGACCACCGGTTCTTCCTGCTCGGGGACGAGCTGGACGAGCGGGACTACGGGGTGCCGACGCGCACGCACGTGTTCGACATGGCGGACCTCGACGCGCCCGCCTATCTGTACGCGCACGAACTGGAGACGGCCGCGACCGACCACAACCTGTACGTACTCGGCAGCCGCGTGTTCGAGGCGAACTACCGCTCCGGCCTGCGGGTGCTCGAGTTCGGGAACCTGGCGGAGCGCGAGATCCGCGAGGTCGCCTTCTTCGACACCTTCCCGGAAGGCGACGGCGTGGGGTTGGAGGGGGCCTGGAGCGTGTACCCCTACCTGCCGTCGGGAACGATCCTCGTCAGCGACATCCAGGGCGGGCTGTTCGTGCTGTCGATGCCTTAGGAGCTTGACGGAGCCGTTGTCAGCACGCTCGGGGACGCTGTAGGCTCCCCCACATGACCGTCTTCGATCTCGACCGGGGCCGCGAGGTCCTGTCATTCGCCCGCATCGGCCGCCTCCGCAACGCGGTGCTGACGCTGTCCGCGGTCCGCGACCACCGCGGCGAGCTGTTCCCGGGCGAGGCGACCTATGCCGCCACGGTCGCGGACAAGCGCGGCCGCGAGTTCTCCACCGGCCGCCGCGTCGCCCGCGAGGGACTGAAGCGCATCGGCGTCGAGCCGTGCGAGATCCCGTCGGAGGACCGCCGGCCGGTCTGGCCGGAAGGCGTGGTGGGCAGCATCGGCCACTCGCGCGGACTCGCCGCGGCCGTCGTCGGGCCGGCGGACGCTTTCGATGGTCTCGGCATCGACATCGAGACCGAGAACGCCGTGTCGGGGAGCACCGCGGACCGGCTGTTGACCGAGGCGGAACACGCGTGGCTGCCGGCGCCGGAGTGGCGCACGATGATCTTTGCCGCGAAGGAGGCGGTCTACAAGTCCGTCAACCCGATCGTGCGCGAGTTCCTGGGGTTCCAGGACGTGGAGATCGACGTGGACGAGGAAGTCGGCGCGTTCCGCGCGCGCTGCATCGAGGATCGTCCGTCCGCGGAGGCCATCGCAGCGGGCTACGGGCACTGGGCCCTGTACCGCGCCCACTGGATGGTCGTGTTCGAGATCCGGGCGCGGCGGGGGGCGGCTTCCGAAGGCTGAGCCGGTTCCCTACCGGTTCGGTCCCCGCATCATCGATACCGGTTGCCAGCGCTCGAGCGGCGTCTTCGGCAGCACGGTCGGGTTGACGCAGCTCATCGGCCACTTGCCCCGCAGCACCATGGCCACTTCCTGGCCGACGCGTCGGCGTGCCGTCGGGCGCATGCGCGTGGTCGCGGACGCGACGTGCGGCGTGACGATGACGTTGTCCATGGCGAGGAGCGGGTTGTCGGGCGCCGGCGGCTCCTGCTCGAGGACGTCGAGGCCGGCCGCGGCGACCTTGCCGCTCTCGAGGGCGGCGACCAGGTCCGGTTCGTCGATGATGGGGCCGCGCGCGGTGTTGATCACGGCGACGCCGTCCTTCATGCGGTCGAACGCGGCGGCGTTCAGGAGGTGCTCGGTCTCCGCGTTGTGCGGCGAGTGCACGGAGATGTAGTCGGCCCGTTCGAGCAGCTCGCCGAAGGGCACGGGCTCCACGCCGTACTCGCTGATGGTGAGTTCCGAGACGTAGGGATCGTAGGCGACGACGTGCATGCCGAAGGCCTTTGCGCGCCGCGCCGTGCAGCGCGCCACGTTGCCGAACGAGACGAGGCCGAGCGTCTGCCCGAGGAGCCGCGGCACGTGGTTGAGCAGCGGGCGGCCGTGGCGCCACTCGCCGGTCGTCGCGAACCGGTCCATCTGCTTGGTGCGGCGCGCGGTCGCGAGGATCAGCATCATGGCGTGGTCGGCGACTTCCTCGATGAAGACGTCGGGACAGTTCGTCACGACGATGCCGGCCCGCGTCGCGGCGTCCACGTCCACCATGTCGACGCCCACGCTGCCGAGGCCGATCACCACGCACTGCTCGAGCTTGGAGATGACCTCCTCGTCGAAGCGGATGCCCCAGGAAGTGATCACGGCGTCGGCCTGGGCGGCGCCCTCGGCAAACGCTTTCGCCGTCTGGCTCTCCACCTCGACGATGTCCGCCACGGGCGCGAGGGCCTCGAGTTCGAGCGAGTACTTCTCCTCCAGCGAGGTCACGTCCGCGATGCGCGGCAACTGCATGGCGACTGTCTTTCGGCTCATGGGATCCTGCTCCGGGGGCTGTTTATCCGTCGGCGGCGGCGCGGCCGTCCGCCTGCAGCAGCGCGACCGCTTCGTCGCGCAACTGGCGCTTGAAGATCTTCTCGGAGGCGATGCGCGGCAGGCGCTCGGTGCGCAGCCAGAGGTGCTCGGGCACCTTGAACTTCGCGAGGTGTTCGGCGGTGTGGGCCTTGAGGTCCTCGACGCTCGGCGGCGCGTCGGGCCGTACGGAGACGACCGCGGCGACGGCCTCGCCGAGGCGCTCGTCCGGCACGCCGAACACGGCGCACTCGGCGACGCCGGGATGCCGGTAGAGCGCGGCTTCCACCTCCTGGCAGCCGATGTTCTCGCCGCCGCGGAGGATCATGTCCTTGGCGCGGTCGGTGATGTGGACGTAATCGTCCTCGTCCATGTGGCCGACGTCGCCCGTGTGCACCCAGCCGTCGGTCAGCGCTTCGGCCGTGGCGTCGGGCCGGTTCCAGTAGCCCTTGAAGTTCATGGCGCCCCAGATCCACAGCTCGCCGGTCTCGCCGCGCGCGAGTTCGTTGCCGGCGTCGTCGACGACCTTGACCCGCGCCAGCGGCAGGATCGGGCGGCCGCAACTGCGGGGACGCTCGATGTAGGCCAGGCCGCCGATCATGGTGGCGAGGCCCTGGGTCTCGGTCATGCCCCAGCCCGTGCCGGCGGCCCCTTCGCCGATCTGTTCGCCGATGCGGCGGGCCTGCTCCGGCGCCATCGGGGCGCCGCCTCCCCCCGCGCTTGTGAGGCTCGAGAGGTCGTACCTGTCGTAGTTGGGGGACTGCACCAGCTCCCACGCCATGGTGGGTACGCCGGTGAAGGAAGTGATGCGCTCGCGCTCGATGATGCCGAGGGCCTCCTCCGGGTCCCAGCGGTACATGGCGACGATCTTGCGGCCGGAGCGGAAGGAAGAGAGGAGCTGCACCGTGAGGCCGGTCACGTGGAACAGCGGCACGCTCAGGATGATGGCCGGGGGGTAGGGCGGCTCGACTTCGGCGAGTTCGGGCGTGATGTGCTGGGCCAGCGCCCCGCCGGATTCCCAGCCGAGCAGCGCCTGCACGACGGACGTGTGCACGGACAGCACGCCCTTGGGGTGCGCCGTGGAGCCGGACGTGTAGAGGATCGTCGCGTCGTCACCGCCGGCCAGGGGCGTCTCGGGCATGGTGGTCGAGGCGCCGGCGAGGAAGTCGGTCCAAGTGGGCGCGCCCGTGTGCTCGCAGCGGACGGTCACCAGCTCGACGTGCAGCCGTTCCGCGTGGGGCGCTACGCGTTCGAGGCGTTCGCGGTCCACGAACAGGAGCTTGAGGCCGCTGTCCTCCATGCCGTAGACCATCTCCTCGGCCGACCACCAGGCGTTCAGCGCCACGGCCACCGCGCCGATCGACGTGATGCCCATGAACGCGAACACCCACTCGGGATAGTTGCGCAGGGCGATGCCGACGCGGTCCCCAGGCTTCACGCCGCGGGCGCGCAGGGCGTTGGCGCACGCCGCGGCATGCTCCCATGCGTCGCGGAAGGTGTAGCGCTCGTCGGCGTAGACGTAGAAGTCGGCGTCGGCGTGTTCCAGCCCCTCGCGATAGAGGTCCCGGAGGTGGCCCGGGGCGTTCACGAACACCGGGAAGTCGACCCCGTTGACGCGCCCGACCGTCGTCTCGTAAGGCTGCCCGGGGGCCGTCACGGCGTCGATTGCCGCCTCGATGGTGGCCTTGTCCATGGTAGGTGACGAACTCTCCGGGTCGGTGCGCGACGCCATCGGCGCGGCGCGCGGGGCAAGCGGCGGATTCTCGCATGGAACCGTTGCGGTTGGGAGCGCGGGCGGCGGAGGGCTAGTGCGCGGGAGGTGGTTCTGGGCGACGTTCCTGATGTTCGGCTGCGCCCTGCCGCTGCTGATCGCGCACGCCGCCCTGAACCTGGTGGCCATCGGCGCGTCCCCCCTTGTCGCGGGGACGCTGCTTGTGCTCGACTCCGTCCTGGTGGGCTTCGTAGCTCTGGTGTTCGGCTCGGCGGGGTGGATGATCTACCGGATCCGCGTGCTCGACGCATTGACTTGAGAGAAGGAGGGACTCCATGCGAGAGAACACGCCCCTGAAAACCTGGCGCGAGGGGGGCCAGACGGTGGGAGGCTGGCTGTCCGTCGGCAACGCGTACACGGCCGAGGTGATGGCGACCGTCGGCTTCGACTGGCTGTGCGTCGACCTGCAGCACGGCATGCTGAGCTACGACGACCTGACGTACATGCTGCCCGCCATCTCGACGAGCGACACGATCCCGTTCGTGCGGGTGCCGTGGAACGAGCCCTACGAGATCATGAAGGCGCTCGACGCGGGGGCGTACGGCGTGATCGTGCCCATGGTCAACAACCGCGAGGAGGCGGCGACCGCCGTGGCCGCCTGCCGCTATCCGCCCGACGGGAACCGCTCCTTCGGTCCCATCCGCGCGGCCATGTACGGCGGACGCGGTTATGCGCGCGAGGCCAACGGCGAGGTCGCGTGCATCGCCATGGTCGAGACGGCCGAAGGCATCGAGAAGCTCGACGAGATCGCGAGCACGCCGGGTCTCGACGCCATCTACATCGGGCCTTCGGACCTCGGCTACGCGCTCGGTCTCGGACCGGCCGCCTTCACCGATCCGAAGCACGTCGAGACCGTGCAGCGCATCCAGGATGCCTGCCGGGCCCACGGCATCGCCGCCGGCATCCACGGCGGCAGCCTGCCGTTCGCGCAGCGCTGGCTGCAGCAGGGTTTCAACCTCGTGACGCTCGGTTCCGACAGCGGCTTCATGGGCGGCGCCGCGCGGGAGCAACTCGCGCAGGCGAAGGAGACCGCGACGGAGGAGCGGGAGAGCACGGGGTACTGACCGCGGCGCGGCCCGCCGACGCGGCGCGCTTGTCAGGCTTCCTGGCCGATCAGCGCGCGGTAGTGGTCGCGTCCCCGGGCGGCGGTTTCGCCGAGCGTGGCGTCGAGCTTCGCGATCGCCTCGCGGGCCGGCGGCGCGGGCTCGATGCCGTCCAGCCCCTGCAGGAAGCGGAACGCGCAGACGTTCAGGCCGTGGTCGAGTTCGTAGCTGACCTCGACGATCACGTTGTCGAGCCCGGCGTCGGTGGTGGGCACGTCGCACTGGATGTCGACCCGCTGCTGGCGGTACTTCGAGTACACGGACTGCGGGTCCACGACGCCGAACAGCCGCTCGAGACGCTCGGGACGCGCCCGCATGCCGTCTTCCGTCAGCTGCCCGACGTACCGGTAACCGACACGCGTGCGGTCGGGAGAGTCGCGCAGGGTCGGTGTCTTCTCCCCCTCGAACAGGGCCTCGAACAGGGGGTCCAGCACGGCCTCGTGGCGCTTGACGAAACCGTCTACCGCGCCCTTGACCTCGGCGACCCCGTCGCGCCGGCCGCGCTTGACGCGGAACTTGCACGTCAGCGAGGACAGGCCGTCGTCGTCCTTGCCCATCATCCGCACGAAGTAATGAAAGTCGCTGAGGGTGATGCGCATCAGGGGTCTCGCTGTCGGGTCGCTGGTACGTGTTTGCCTGACGGGGTGCCGGTTCAGCCCTGCTGCGGCGCGGCGAGAGCGTCGGGTTCGAAGGCTCGCAACATCACGCCTTCGAGCCGTCCCAGCGAGTGGCGCACGTCGGAGAGCTGGTCGGCGAGCCCGTCGACGCGCTGACCGAGGGCATCCAGCCGGTCGGAGAGCCGCCCGCGCTCTTCACGCGCGACGGCCATTTGCTCCCGGATGTCTTCGTGGACGGCTTCGAACCGCCGGTCCATGGCCTCGAACCGGCGGTCAATGGCTTCGAATCGCCCGTCGACGGCCTCGAACCGCTTGTCTATGGCGCCGAATCGCCTGTCGACGGCCTCGAATCGCCTGTCGATGGCATCGAACCTCTTGTCGACGGCCTCGAATCGCCGGTCGACGGCGTCGAACCTCCTGTCGATCACGTCGAACCGGCGGTCAATGGCGTCGAACCGCCGGTCGAGCCGCCGTACGAACCACGCGGCGAGCCCCCCGAATGCAGCGACGAGGCTGACGGTCATGCCGACTGCGGCGGCGAATACCTGGATGGCAGGGTCCATGTCGACGTGCTTGATTCAGGTTTGCCGCGGCGCGGCAAGCGCGTCGGGCTCCAGGGTGCGCAGCAGGATGCCTTCGACGCGTCCGAGGGAGTGACGCGCGTCCGAGATCTGGTCGGTGAGCGCGTCCTGGCGCGCGCCGAAGGCATCGAGCCTCCTCGAGAGCTGGGCGCGTTCGTCCCGGGCCGCGTCGAACTGTCGTTGCATGTCGCCTCTCAGCTCGTCGAAGCGCCGGTCGAGCCGGCGCACGAACCAGCCGGCGAGCCCGCCGAACACCAGCGCCAGGCTCGTGGTGCTGGCGACCAGGGCGGTTACGAGTTGGAGGGTGGGGTCCATCGGCTGCGTGGTTCGGCGGACGGGTTCGCGTTGGAGTCGGAGGGAATTGTAGCGGGTGTCGGCGACCGCGGAAGGGCCGTTTGCCCCGGCGTCCTGTCCGCCATCGGCTGTGATTCGTGTGCGAGATTGCCGATACTTGGCGGCTTTCCGGAAACGGGCGGGCGCACATGTCGGACGGGAACTATGAGCAGATCCGGTTTCGCACGGAGGGCAGCGTCGCGGTTCTGACGCTCAATCGGCCGGAGCGCCTGAACGCGTGGACCCGGGTGATGAACCGGGAACTCGTGGACGCCATTGAGCGCTGCAACGGCGACGCGGACGTCGGGGCGATCGTGGTCACGGGCGCCGGACGCGGGTTCTGCGCCGGGGCGGACATCCGTGACAACTTCAAGGCCCGCATGGACGGCGCGGAGGAGGAGCCGGTGGGCGACTGGATCGGGCTCGTCCGGAGTTCGAAGCCGATGGTGGCCGCGGTGAACGGGCCGAGCGTGGGCGTCGGCGCCACCATGATCCTGCCGATGGACGTCATCGTCGCCTCCGAGGACGCGAAGTTCGCGATGGCCTTCGTCAAGATGGGCCTGACGCCGGAACTCGCAAGCTCCCACTTCCTCGTCCAGCGCATGGGTTTCGGACGGGCAAGCGAGATGTGTCTCTCCGGCCGGCTCTACTCCGGGCGCGAGGCCTTCGAAGCGGGCCTTGCGGACCGGTTGACGGCCCCGGACGCATTGATGGAGACGGCGCTCGAAGTCGCGTCCGCGATGGCGGGCAACCCCGGGCCGCAGCTCCGCTGGATCAAGCAACTCCTCACCGAGAACGGCGCGGAGACCGACATCGCGGCGGTGCAGCGGCGCGAGATCGAGGCCCTGCACCGCGCCTACGCGAGCCCGGAACACAAGGAAGCCGTGAGCGCGTTCCTCGAGAAGCGGTCACCGAAGTTCGGTTGAGTCCGGGTCCGGCGCGTCCTCGGCCGGCGCTTCTTCGCGTCCGACGAACGGCGGGGTCTCGGCGATCGCGTAGGGGCGCAGCAGGGTGCGGTTCACGTACTGCCGGTGTAGCGTGACCGGCTCGATCGCCTCGCGCCGCAACTGTTCCACGCCCGGGTAGAGGGCGACGCTGTCGAGGGGCCGGAAGATCTCGGCCACTGGCCTGAGCCCGCTGAACGCGCAGCGCGTCTCCCAGGTGCCGCGATGGAAGGCCTCGACGTCGATATCCTCGATCTCGGCCCACCAGCCGAACTCCTCTGGCTCGCCGGACGCGAACAGGACGACCAGGGTCTCTTCGCGCGAGCGGGCCTGGGCCAGCAGTTCCGCCGCCAGGTACCAGGGATGCGTGTCCTTGTACGCGCCGGCGCCGCCGTTGGCGCGGACGTTCTCGATGGCCTTCTCCGTGACCGGGGCGCAGAGACAGTATGGGGCGGGGCGCATGACCCCATAGATACTCGATAAGATAGCCCCGCGCCAGTGGGGGCGGCGGAGAGTGGATGCGGGGGAGGGTTTGTTGACCGTGCGGCCACACGAGTTCGATGCTGCTGCCGCCGCGGCGGCAGCAGCGTTCAGCGACGCGCTGGTGTTTCTCTCCCGGAGCTTGGCGGATGTCGTCGCGCTGCTGCCAGAACTGGAGCTGCGGGAACGTGGCGGCGAGCTACTGCACAGATTTCCTGAGAAGAGCGTCACCGTGGCCCTCGGGCTGAAGCTCGTGCAGCTGGCTGGCCACCTCCGTGCGGGCGAGCTTTTGATCCGAAACGGATTTTTGTTCGAGTGGGACGTGATTCAGCGGACCTTGCAGGACGCGACAGAGGACGTCACCTTCCTGGTCGTCGCGGAGGGGCGCGGAGAGACGAAGTTGCTGCGAAGATACCTGGAGTTCTTTTTTGACGAGGACATCGGTAGAGACGGTGCGTTGGGCGACCGACCAACAGTGAGCGTGGAGCGCCGAGAGATACGGAGAGCGATAGAGGAAAAGGCCAGGGAACTCGGGGCGAAAGACACCGGAAAGGTGATGAAAGGGCAGTCTCGCGTGTTGCACAGGTTGCGGTCGGGAAGCGTCCACGGCCGCGGCGCGAGTATCGTACGCGCGTACTTCGATGAATCGGCGGCGAAAGGGCTTTGGCTGGGAGCTGGCCCCCGGGAGGCTCGAAGAGCCGCTTGGGAACTTCCGACACTGTACATGGCGACGAGCAACGTCGTCTCGGCCTTTGGCGTGGCGGGCGCCGGTCGGTGGTGGGGCGAGGACTACCTGCTAGAGGTCACGGAGCGCGTCGACCGTCTGCAGGAATCCGCCAGCCGGATGGTCCGGGCGCTGAAGGTCTGCACCTGACGTCTGAGCAGACTGTTGTATCCGCCACGGGAGGCAGCGACCTGTGTCTCTCGCGAGACTGAAACGCCTCCCGCTCCCCGTCAGCGGCGACCTCCCGAGTGTCTCGAATGGCCTCGTCGACCTACCGCTCGTGCCCATCGATTGCTGCGGCGATCAGCGGCGCCTTCCCCGCAAGCCCATCCCGCGAGAGTTCGCCCGATTGATACATGCGGTACCACTCTACGCGTTGACGCATGACGCGCTCGTCGTCGCGCAGGTGCAGCCTGACCAGTACGTTCCTGGCGCGTTCCCGAAGCTGCTGGGGAATCGAATCCGAGACTCGCAACTGCAGGGAGGGGAGGTGAAGTTCGAACCACCCGTCCTCAATGTCGAATGGATCGAGCAGGTCACCTGCCGGCAGGTTGTCCTTGCTCGAGTTGATCCATGCCGCGCAGTAACGGTAGTTCCCCCACTCATACGCCTTCGATCGGTCCTCATGGCAGCTGATGAAGTGGTCCACGGTCCCGACCGGCTCGTACATCGCCGAGTAGGCGCAGAGACTCTGGAATCCCCGTGCGAGGTCTCCTTTGAAGGGGGTCCAGAAATCCCGCGGGCGCCCGTCGGGATGGGTAGCGAGCCACCTGTTGCCGGGCACCCTGGCCTGCTCGTCAAAGTCCGGTGGCTCGGACACGCGCTCGAATCGGATCATGATCCGCTGCCGTGACTCTCGGTAGACACCACCCAGCGCGGCCAGAACGGATCGTGCCCGGCCAGCACCCGCTCGAGCTCCCGGTGGATCTGGTCGCGCTCTCTGAGATCCTCGGGATTCTCCTGCGCGTCGCCACGCATGAATGCCTGTGCCGCAACGATGGCTCGTTCGGCCTCGACCGAGCGCGCCTGTCGAAGTCCGAAGATGTCCGACACGAGCCAATTCAAGGCGTCTCCCTGTGGCGCCCAAGGCACAGCGTCGAGTTGTACCCGCCCATCGCGTGCTTCCAGGTGAAACAGCCGGTCGGTGTTCTCGTCGAAGTGTGGCTCCATCGACGCGAGAACGAGCGGTGAGTGGGTGGCTGCGAGTAGCTGAACACCAGGATCGCGCCCTGTGAGGTCGTCCATTACTCGAAGAATCGCCGGCACGATGGCGCGCTGCCACCGAGGATGAAGGTGCGCGTCTATCTCGTCGAACAGCAGGATCACTTGGCCAGCGACCCTCAATCGAAGCTGTCTCGCGGCCCGGAGATGTTCGCTCCAGGCCCAGACAAGCATGTAGGCCAGCCCCGCGATTCTGCGAACCGCAGATGACGCGTGTACGATGGGAATCGCTTCGGAGTACTCGGTTTTGATCGAGGGGATGTCCCGGGCATCATCCACGGAGAGGCGGAGTATCGGACCTACCTCCCAAGGCTCGCCTCGCACAGCCAACGTGCCAAGCACCTCAGCCATGCGGCGCGCGTTCTCTCCATTCTCGCGAATCCAACTTGACCAGTCGTCGAGGAGTCCCTTGCAGACCGGGGTTTCCCGGCCCTCGATCGGAACGGTCAAGCCGGTCCAGACCTCCTGGGCCGAGAAAACGTATCCGGGAAGCCGATCCTGAACGTCGATGTTCCCCCTTCTTCTCCAGTAGTTTCGTGCCGGATCCCAGACTGAGAAGCCGCCGTCGGCGTGCGCGTGGATGACCAGTCCCGGACTCCAAGGCCTTCCTGGCTGTCCGGTCCAGCTCTCATCCTGAACCGAATAGGTGCTCTCGAAGGTCCTGCTGTTCCCAGCGTCAGTCGTCAGCGCGAAACGCAACTTCGCCGGTCTGTCGAGGTCCGTCGGACGCGCCGCATAGCCTGATGTCAGGCGCGGGTTCAGGTCGCGGGGCCATCTCCTCGTTAGCGCCCACCACGCGACATCGAGCAAGAAGCTCTTGCCGAGCCCGTTATCGCCGGTGATGAGATTCGACCGTGGCTGCAAGTCCAGCACCATCCGTGGCGCTGGACCGACGTTCTCCAACTCAAGCCGCTCGAGCATTCAGCCTACCCAAGTCCAGATGGCCGGCCCGCTTCTGGAAGAGTGGCTGCGAAACGGCTGGCTTCGTCGCGCGACAGGTGGGACTGTCCGGGGGTTGCGGGCGACGCGCCCATCCCATCGTGGCGAGGGTGCTCGACCGCCGGCACGGGGCCGACGGTCGCCTCACGGGGACGCACAACTGCCAGCGGCGTCACCGCCGGTGCCTGTCGCTCCCGTACCGTCGCATAACGGCCACGTAGATGGAACACGTACAGCGACCGGGAAGACACCGCCACTCGTCGAACCCCAAGATGGAGACTCTCCACGCTGGTTTCCAGCATGATCACGGGCTCGCCGATTATGCCCGCCCGAATCGTCGACCCTCAAGCACGTGGTAGTCTCCTGAGAAACAGGCTGTATGCATATACAGACAACGGCTATAATGCGGCGAGGTCATCTCGCGCATCCCGTCGCCGTGCCGCTGCTGGTCGCCACCGAACCGCCGCCGGACCATTACTACGCCGAGAACCTGCTGCGGCTGATCGAGACCGTGCAGGCGCAGTACGACGATGTGCTCACGGCACCGGAGCGGGCGTTCGGCGCGTCGGTGGCGGCGCTGTCCATCCCCGCGCAGCGCCTGTTCGCGAGGCTGATCGGGCGCAAGGGCCCGCTGGTGCGGGTGGACACGCTTGCGTACCGGGAGGTCGAGGGGGTCGCGGATGCGCTCGCCGAACTCGAGACGGCCGGGCTCGTCCTGTCGTGCCCGGAGGCGGAGCCGAAGGTCCTGCTCGGGCTCGCCAGGCGGGCGGAGCTCGGGCGCTGGTTTCCGACCGGCGAACCCGTCGGCCGCAAGGACGCTCACGTCGAGCGAGTCGTTGCGCGCTACCCCGAGCCGGTGCTCCACGCCCGCATGGCCTGGCAGTGCCCCTGGGTGGCGCTCGCCGATCCAGCCTTCCTCGAGCTGTACAGACTGCTCTTCTTCGGCGACAGACGTTCGGATCTCGCGGCCTTCGTTGTGCGAGATCTCGGCATCGTCCGGTACGAGGACTATGAACTCGGCCGCGAGCGCCGGCTCTTCCCGGACCGCGCCGCGCTCGATGCGTACCTGGCCCTCGCGCGCATCGGGGACTACGCCGGGGACCTCGGACCGGCGCCGCCCGCGGAACTGGCGGCGGTGGTGCTCGACGCGCTCTGGCAGCCCTACCGAGCGCGGCTGCTGGAACGTCGCCGCAGCCGCATCCTGAACGGACTCGGGCGGCGTCTCGAACGGACCGGCGCCTTCGACGCGGCGCTCGCCTGCTACGCGCGTTCGAGTGCCCCGCCGGCGCGCGAGCGCAGCGCGCGGATCCTCGCGCGGCTCGGCGACGGCGATGCGGTGGAAGGACTGCGCGGCGCCATCCGCGAGGCGCCGCGGTCCGCCCTCGAGCAGGACTTCGCGGAGCGGTTCGCGCTGCCGCGACGCGCCCGGGACTGCCCGATCGACGACCTGGCGTGGGACCCCGCGTACACGGCCCGCGTCGAGGCCGCCGCGGCGGCCGCGTTGGCCGGACGGGGCGGGGCGGCGTGGCACCTCGAGAACGCGCTGCCGCTCGGCCTCTTCGGGCTGGCGTACTGGGAGTGGGTGTTCGCGCCGGTCGAGGGCATGTTCGTGAACGCGTTCCAGACCGCGCCGCTCGACCTGTTCTGGCCGGACTTCTTCGAGACCCGACGCGCGCTCTGCGCCGATCCGCTCCGGCTCGACGACGCGGCGCTACGGGCGGCGATGCTCGACACCGCCGCGTCCCGCCGCGGCATCGCCAACCGCCTGGTCGACTGGCGCGCACTGGATGCCGAGACCCTCGACCGCGTGCTGACCGGCATTCCCATGGCCGATGTCCGCAAGCTCCTGTCGATCGTGGCGGAAGACGTCGACCGCGCGCGGACCGGCTTCCCGGACCTGACGGCCATCTACCAGGACGGCACGTACGAGTTCGCGGAGGTCAAGGGCCCCAACGACCAGTTGCGGCACCATCAGCGCCTCTGGATCGACCGGCTGCGTGCCGCGGGCCTGCCGGTACGGGTGCTGCGCTTCCGGTGAACGCGCCGGCGACGACCGCGTCCGAGCCCGTCGCGGCGACGGTCGGCGTGCGCGAACTCGCCGCCTTCGTGCACCGCCGCGGCGACCTCCACTATCGCTACGACCGGGCCACCACCGCCGTCGAAGGCATCGGCGCACAGCGCCGCGCGCAACGCGGACGGCCCGACAGCTATCGCCGCGAGGCGCCGGTGGAGGCCACCCTCGCGCGCCACGGCGTCGCGTTGACCGTCCGCGGACGCATCGACGGGTTCGACCCCGAAGCCGGGCTCATCGAGGAGTTCAAGACGACACGCTCGGACATCGAACGCCTGCACGCGCACGTCGGGCACCTGCACATGGCGCAGCTCAGGCTGTACGCCGGGCTCGTCGGTGAAGCCCGGGCGTCCTGGCGGCTCAGGCTCGCCTACCTGCGTCCCGACGACGGGTCGTCCTGGCACGTGGAGGAAACGGTGACGCGGGAGGACGCCGCGGACTACCTCGCCCGGACCGTCGAGGCATACGCGGCCTGGCTGGCCCGGCGGCTCGCTCACACGGCCCGCCGCGACGCCGTGCTCGAGGACCTCGCGTTCCCCTTCGACGAGTTCCGGGACCACCAGCGCCGCATGGCGCGCGGCGCGTTCCGGGCGTTCCGGGATGCCGGGCAACTGCTGGTCGAGGCGCCGACCGGGAGCGGCAAGACGGTGTCGATGCTGTACTCCGCGTTCCGCGCGATGGGGGCCGGGCGCGTCGACCGCGCGGTCTTCCTGACCGCCCGCGGCACGGGGCAGCGCGCCGCGGAGGACGCGCTCGCGCAGTGCGGTGCGGGGGACCGGGTCTCGGCGGTGACGGTGACCGCCAAGGACCGCATCTGCTTCCAGCCCGGCACGCCGTGCGACCCGGCGCACTGCGAGTACGCCCGCGGCTACTACGACCGCATGCCGCCGGCGCGCGAAGCGTTGCTTGCCGAGGGGCTCGTGGCGCGGGAACGCGTGGAGGCCGTGGCGCGCGAACACGCCGTGTGTCCGTTCGAGCTGTCCCTGGACACGGCGGCGTGGACGGACGTGGTGATCTGCGACTACAACTACGTGTTCGACCCGGTCGTGCGGCTGCGGCGGCTGGTCACCCACGCGTCCGGGCGCGCCGGGCTGCTCGTCGACGAGGCGCACCAGCTCGCCGCCCGGACGAGCGAGATGCTGAGTGTCTCGGTGGAGCGCCGGGCGTGCCGGAGCGCGCTCGAGGACGCGCCCGCCGGGCTCCAGGGCCGCATTCGTTCGGTGGACCGCGCCCTGCTGAAGCTGCGGCGCACGGAGGAGGACGGCCCCATCGCCCGGCCCGCCGCGCTGCTGCGCGCGTTCGAACGATTGATGGCGACGGCGGCCGAAGTGGACCTCGCCGCGTCGCCGGCGGCGCGGACGTTCCTCGGCGACGGCTACCGGTTCGTCGCGGGTGCCGGCTGGTACGACGAGACCGACTACCGGTACCTGCTCGCGACGGAAGGGCGGGACGTTACCGTGCGCATGACGTGCCTCTCGCCGGCCGCGCACATCGCCGACGTCCTCGACGGTTTCCACGGCGCCGTGCGCTTTTCGGGGACGCTGTCGCCGCCGGTGCTCTTCCAGGCCCTGCACGGGCAGTCGGCCGCGCGGAGCGGCCGTGTCGACGCGGGATTTCCGGAGGAAGCGCTCGGAGTCTTCGTCGTGCCGGACGTCTCCACGTACTACCGGGACCGCGCCCGCACGCTGGACGCGCTGGTCGGTGTGGTGCGCGCCGTGACGGAGGCGGCGCCGGGCAACTACCTCGTTGCGCTGCCGTCCTTCGCGTACGTGGACCTGCTCGCTCCCGCCCTGGCGGCCGTGTCGCCGTTCCGGGTCGCGGCGCAGCGGCCCGGCATGCCGGACGCGGAGCGCGCGCGGTTCCTCGCGGAGCTGTCCGGGCGGGACACGTCGTGCATCGGGGCCGTCGTCATGGGCGGCGTGTTCGCCGAGTCGGTGGACTTCGACGGCGGCGCCCTGCGCGGGGTCATCGTGGTGGGTCCGGGCCTCCCGCCACCGTCCACCGAGCGGGAACTCGTGGCCGAACGGTTCGGCGACGACGGCTTCACCGTGGCCTACCTGCAGCCGGCCATGGCGAAGGTCGTACAGGCGGCGGGACGCGCGGTCCGGGGTCCCGCCGACCGGGGCGTCGTCGTGCTCGTCGACCCGCGCTTCACCGAGTCGCGCTGCCAGGCGTTCTTCCCGTGCCACTGGCGCCCCGAGCGGGTCCGCGCCGCCGCGGTCGGGGCGGCGGCGGCGGCGTTCTGGGGCAACCCGGAGCCCGGCACGCCCGAGGGTCCGTCAAGGACGACCGGTGACGGTGCGGTGTTACCCTGACGGGATGGACCGCCGCACCAAGATCGTCTGCACGGTCGGGCCCGCCACGGCGGACTTCGAGACGCTGTCGCGCCTGTACGAGGCGGGCATGGACGTGGTCCGGGTCAACATGTCGCATTCGGACCACGAGACGGCGCTGCGCACCATCAACTGGATCAAGACGCTCAACCGGAAGATCAAGTTCCCGGTGCCCGTGCTGCTCGACACCCAGGGTCCGGAGATCCGCACCGGGGACACGGACACCGCCGTCACGCTGGAGCAGGGGGACGAGATCTCGCTGCGGGTCGCGGGCCAGATCGTGGACGGCGAGATCCACGTCAACTACCCGGACCTGCCGGCGGCGGTGGAGGCCGGCAGCGCCCTCACGCTGGACAACGGCCTCATCAACCTCGAGGTCATCGAGAAGAGCGCCGCGTGCGTGCGCTGCCGCGTCGTGGACGGCGGGCTCCTCGGGAGCCGCAAGCACGTCAACGTCCCGGGCGTGCACATCAACATGCCGTCGATCAGCGCCAAGGACCGCGACGACATCCTGTTCGGCATGGAGCACGACGTCGACTACGTCGCGCTGTCGTTCGTGCGCTCCGCGGGCGACGTCATGGAACTGCGCCACCTGCTCGGGCGCAAGAACGCCTCGCTCAAGGTAATCGCCAAGATCGAGAACCGGGAGGGCCTCGAGAACGCGGAGGAGATCGCGCGGGCCGCGGACGGCGTCATGGTGGCCCGCGGCGACTTGGGCATCGAGATCGACATCGCCGCGATGCCCAACGTGCAGCGCGAACTCGTGCGGACCTGCGCCCGGCTCGGCAAGCGCTGCATCGTGGCCACGCACCTCCTCGAATCGATGATCGAGAACCCGATCCCGACCCGGGCGGAGGTGACCGACGTCGCCAACGCGGTCTACGAAGGGGTCGATGCGGTCATGCTGTCCGGAGAGACGAGCGTGGGCCGCTATCCCGTGCGCTCGGTGGAACAGCTCTCGAAGATCGCGGTGGCGAGCGAGCGCTTTCCGGGGCTCGGCTTCGCCCGGGAACTCGAGACCGACACCGACAAGCACCACCTCGCGGTGGCCGCCGCGGGGCTCGCGGAGTCGATCGCCGCCGCCGGGATCGTCGTCATCACGCGACGCGGCCTGATGGCGGACCTCGTCACGAGCTGTCAGCCTCCCCACGTGCCGATCTACGTGTTCACCAACAACAGCCAGGCCCGGCGTCGGCTGATGCTGAACCGCGGCGTCTACGCCTATCGGACCGCGTTCTCCACGCAGCCGGAGAAAACCATCCAGACCGCCCTCGGCGCTCTGCGCGACCGCGAGGGCATCGCCCCGGACGCGCGGGTCGTCGTGCTGTCGGACGTACTCGCGGAAGCGCGGGTGGATGCTATCCAGATCCGGTCGGTGAGTGGGGGGTAGGGGACGGGCTTGTCCCGTCCCGGCGCGACCGCCTGCGTGGCCTTCGACACGGGGCACCACGAGCCTTGCGAACATCGCCCTAATCAACGCTGCGACGGGCCCGCGCCGCGTTTTCCACCGCCCGCCCACCGGCGCTCTTGTGTTCTGGGGGACCGCGCCCGTGGACGGCCCGTGGAAAACGCTCCCTGCTCTTGGTAGGGGTCGGTGGCTGAGCCCAGGAGATGGGCTGGGGGGTAGCCAGGCGTCGCGAACGGCATCCCTCCGTAACAGAACATCGCCCTTATCAATCAGGGGGCGGCTGTGGAGAGCGTCGCCGCCCCCGAAGAGAACATCGCCCATTCCCGGTGCGTGAACCGGGTGTTCGGGCGCGTGGGGCGGGTGCTGGCGGATCGGTTCCACCATGCGGTGAAACGTACGCCGACGGAGGTGCGTCGGGCGGTGGCGTACGTGCTGCTGAACGCGCGCAAGCATTTCCGGCAGCGGCGGCGGCGGGTGCCGCCGGTGGTGCTGGACGGTGCGAGTTCCGGGTTGTGGTTCGACGGGTGGAAGGGGCGTGCGCCGCCGCTTGGCTGGTATGCGGACGCTGGTCGCGCCCGCGAAGTCGCGACGCCGCGGACCTGGCTGCTGTCCAGGGGTTGGCGGCGCATCGGCCTGATCGATCCGGCGGAGGTGCCGGGGGTTTCGCGGGACCGTCCGGGTCACGTTGGGGGCACGGGCGCGCCGGCCTTGGCCGTGTAGAGCGGTCCCACCGGCTGTCGGCGCCGGCGTGGCTTGGTCGAGTTGACGCGTACGCGGTTGGCCCGTTGCTTCCGGACGAGCTTGCCGGCCTTGGTAAAATCGCCATCCGGTTTTCGAGTGTCACGTGACATGGGCTGCGTCTCGAAGGCTCCACGATTGTCGCTCCGACGGTGCATCGCGCTCGCGGCGGCGTTTCTTCTCGTCACCGCCGACGCGGCCACCCGCCGCATCGAACTGCCCAACGGCGACGTCTACGAGGGTGAGGTGGTGGACGGCGTCCTGACCGGGCAGGGCACCTACGTCAGCAGCCTGCACCGCTACGTTGGCGCGTTCCTCAACGGCAAGATGCACGGCGAGGGGACGATCTACTGGCAGGACGGCCGGGTGTTCGCGGGCCGCTTCGTGAACGACCGGCGGCAGGGCCGCGGTCGCCTGGAATGGCCGGACGGCCGGGTGTTCGAGGGCGACTTCGTCAACGACAGCCGCGAGGGGAACGGGCGGCTCACCTGGAGCAACGGCGACGTCTACTCCGGGGACTTCCGCGCCAACCAGATCACCGGCAACGGGCGCCTCGCGTCGGCCAACGAGGACGTCTACGAGGGGGAGTTCCTGGAGGGCGAACGCTCCGGCTGGGGCACCCAGGCCTGGCAGAACGGCAACCGCTACGTGGGGGAGTGGCGCGCGAACGGGCGCGAGGGCATCGGCGCTTACTACTGGCGGGACGGCACCGTGTATCGCGGCGAGTTCATGGCCAACAAGATGCACGGCTACGGCGTGAAGAGCGTGCCCGACGGCGATCCGTACTTCCAGCAGTGGGCCGACGGCCAGCTCGTGCAGGAGACGGTGATCGCGGAGGACGCGCGGTGCCGCGTGACCCTCGACGGCGAGCCATGGATGTTCACGAGCGACGAGTGCGTGAACGGCCGGGCGCACGGCTGGGGGACCGCCGTCCGGCTCGATGGCGAGGCGTACGTCGTCGGCGGACGGTTCGTGCTCGGCCACATGGTGCAGGGCGAGATCGGCTGGCTGAACGTGGCGGAACTGCCGTGATCACGATCCCCGGCTACCGGATTCACCGGGAGCTCGGGCGGCCGGGCGAGGGCGGGGGAGGAGAGCCGCGGTCGCCTGGCGCTCCGGGTGACGCGCGCGTCTACGTCGCCAGCGACCGGCAGTCGAACCGGCCGGTGGCGCTCAAGGTGATCGAGTTGGGCGGAGAGGCGGACCTCCACGCACGGGACCGGGCGTGGTGGCGCGCGCGCCGCGCCGCGCGACTCGATCATCCGAACACGGTGACGGTGTACGACGTGGACGTCGCCGGTTCCGCGGTCTACGTGGCGATGGAGTACCTGCAGGGCGGGGATCTCCTGGCGCGGCTGCGCGAGGGCGTGTCCTTCGCGGACATCCTGCGCATCACCGAGCAGCTCGCGAACGCCCTCGATCACGCGCATGCGAAGGGATGCCTGCACGGCGACGTCACGCCGGCGAACATCCTGTTCCGGGACGTCACGACCGCAGTCCTCGTCGATTTCGTCGGGGGGGCGCTGGCCGACCTCGAGCCGGGAACCGCGCCCGGCCGGGTGCGAATGGTGGGAACGCCCGGCTACATGAGCCCGGAGCAGGCCGCGGGCCGCGCGGTCGACGCGCGCTCCGACCTGTACGGGCTCGGCGTCGTCTTCTTCCAGATGCTGACCGGCGATACGCCGTATCCGCTCGATCATGACGGGGCGACGGTGGTCCGCCACCCCGCCGCCGCCGCGCCGCGGCTGCCGGAACGGTTCGCCGCCCTGCAGGACCTGGTGGACGGCCTGCTGGCCCCGCTGCCCGAGCGCCGCTTCCAGAGCGGCGCCGAGATCGTGCGGGCCCTCGACGCCGTGCGGTTCGAGGACGTGACGCCGCGGCCGGCCGTAGTGCGCGCGCTGGTGGCGACCGCGGAGATCGAGGTGCTCGCGGCATCCGTGCAACCGCGCCACGACGCGGCGCGGACGCGGCTCGACGAAGGGGCGCGCGCGCGCGTGCGGGTGGCGCCCGTGGCGGTCGGCGCGGCGCTCGTGCTCGCCGTGGTCACGGGCGGTTACTTCGGGATGACGCAGCCGGACGCCGCGACGGCGCTGCTCGCCCGTACCGGGCTCGCCGAACACCCGGAGGTGGAGCAGGCGTGGACCGCGGCCGAGGCCCTGCGCCGCGACCCCAACCAGAGCCTGGCCGCCATCGTCGCCGCGTACCGGCGGGTCCTTGACAGGGCGCCGGGGCACGAGGGCGCCGGACTCGCGCTGTCGACCGTGGCCGCCACCTGGAAGAACGACATCGCGCAGGCGATCGAGTCGGAGGACTTCGCCATCGCCGAGGCGAAGCTCTCGGAGTCGCTCAGCATCTTTCCGGAGGACTCGGAACTCACGGTGCTGTTCGAGCGGGTTTCCGATCGGCGCCGGGCGGAATCGATCCTCCGGGGCGCGCGCGTGTTGCTCGCGACGCAGAGCATGTCCCACGAGCCCTCCGCGGCTGCCGCGATCCAGGCCCTGCAGGAAGTGCTGCGCCGCTATCCGGGCAACGAGGAGGCGCGCGCCCGCCTGGACGAACTGGCCGGGCACTACACGGCCCTGGCCGAGACGGCCGTGACGGAGGGCGACGTCACGGAGGCGATCAACAAGCTGGGCCGCGCGTCGAGCGCGACCCCCGACTATCCGGAACTCGCGCGCGTGCGGGAACTCATCCGGCAGGCGGAAACCCTCGCCCAGGAGATCGAGGAAATGCTGCAGCGGGCCGGCGATCTTCGCGTCGCGGCGGCGCTCGTCGACCCGGGGGGAGCGAACGCGGCGGAGATCTACTTCCGCGTCCTCGCCACGGACCCGGACAACGCCATCGCCCAGCAGGGCCTCGCCGAGGTGGCCGAGCAGGTGCTGGCGCAGTTCAGCGGATTGCTCGGAGACCGCGATCTCCCCCGCGCGCAGCATCTCCTCGACCGGGCTGTCGCCGTGGGTCTCGGCGAGACGACGGTCAACGAGATGCACCTGCGGCTGGACGCGGAGGAGCAGCGGCTGGCGACGGTGGCGAGCCTGCTCCGCGAGGCGGAGGCGCTGTTCCGCGACGGCTACTTTACCGAGCCGGCGGACGCCAACGCGGTCGCGAAGCTCCGGGAGGTGATCCGGCTGGACCCGGGCAACGCGCGGGCGGCCGCGTTGCTGACCCGGACCGCGGAGCGCCTCGCGACGGTGGCCCAGGAAGCCTTCGACGCCGGCCTCGCTCCCGATGCGCGCTACTACCTGGACCTCGCCCTGACCGTCACGCCGGACGTCGACGCGTGGCGCGCGCTGCGGGACGCCTGGAGCGCGGAGCCGGAGCGCGCCGGGGGCGCGTGACGGCCGGGCGGGCTTTTCGGTGAGCGTCGCGGGCCAACTCTGATAGGCTTCGCGCTCCGATCGGACGGCTGGCGGCGAAGATGGGCGTACGGATTCCCTTCAGGCGGGACCTGGACTTCGAATACGGCGTGTCCGCGGCGGTGTCGCCGAACATCCGGCGGGTCGTCGCCAACAACCCCAGTCCCTTCACGCTCTACGGCACGGGGACCTACATCCTCGGTCACGGCAACGTCGCCGTGGTCGACCCCGGGCCGGCCGACCCCGCGCACATCGAGGCCGTACTGGCGGCCACGCGTGGCGAGACGATCACGCACCTCCTGGTCACGCATACCCACGCCGACCATTCGCCGGGCTGTGCGCTCCTGCGGGAGTCGTGCGATGCGCCCGCGTACGGGTACGGGCCGCACGGCGCCGGCAAGCTGGAGGAAGGTGTCGTCGTGGAGGAAGGCGGGGACATGGACTTCGAACCGGACGTGCAGGTGCGGCACGGGCAGGTGATCGAGGGCGACGGCTGGTCCGTCGAGTGCGTGTACACGCCGGGGCACACCTCGAACCATGTCTGCTACCAGTTGCGCGAGGAGCGGGCGCTCTTCTCCGGCGACCACGTGATGGGCTGGTCGACGAGCATCGTCTCGCCGCCCGACGGCGACATGGAGAACTACATGGCGAGCCTGGACCTGCTGCTCGAGCGGGACGACGCGCTCTACTGGCCGACGCACGGCCCCGCCATCACGGCGCCGAAGCCGCACGTCGAGGCGTTCATCGCCCACCGCATCGAGCGCGAGGAGCAGATCAAGGCGTGCTTGGCGGACGGCGTGCCGCGCATCGGCGAGATGGTGCCGACGATGTACGCGGACCTCCCCGAGTTCATGTATCCGGCGGCCGCGCGCAGCGTGTTCGCCGCCATGGTCTACCTCGTCCAGCGCGGCGAGGTGACCTGTCGCGGGGAGATCGGCGTGGACGCGGAGTACGCGCTGCCGGGGTAAAGGCCGGCGTCGCTGCCACCCCCGCCTTTTGCGGGCGGTGGTCGGAGCCGATCAGGGCCGGCGTAGCAGCGAGACGACGCGTTCCTTGAGTTCGGCGCTCTCGTTCGCATCCAGGATCGACTCGCCTACCGCGGCCAGTTGCTCCCAGTCGGTGACCTCCTCGAGCAGCAGGCCGACCTCTTCGGCGCTTCTCGGGCCGAATCGCCGCGCCATCAAACGCTTCAGCATGGCGCGTTGGTGAGCGATACCCTCCGCATGGCCCTCCGCATGGCCCTCCGCGTGGCCGCTGGCCTTCGCCTCACGCCGCCACCCCTCGATCGTCTCGTCCAGCCTGGACGTCAGTACCGTTACGTCCTGCATCGCCAGCAGCTCCTCCATGCCCGGCAGGTTCAGATTGTAGCGTTCGCTCAGCCGTCTCAGCCATCGCGCGACCGTGTCCCCCAGATCGTCGTCGCCCAGGTTCCGGGCCGTGTCCCACAGCGGCGCGACGAAGTCCGCACCCTCCCGCGCGTACTCGATCCCGATGATCATCGACATCACGTTGCCCGGCATGTGCGGCCGGCCACGGTGGGCGACGAAGTCGAGCGCCCAGTAGCCCCAGGGATAGAACGCTCCGAGTTCCGCCGGGATCGCCGGCGGCATACCTAGCGCTGGCGGCAGCTTCACCAGCGCCGCCCCGGACGTCGGGGCGGTCCACCGCGACCGCCCGTTGTGCAGCACGATGCACAGCACCGGGCACGGTTCGCCATCCCGGATAGCCCCTTGCGCCTGGAGTTCGCGCACCAGTTCACCGCCCTGTTCCAGGAAGCGCAGCGCCATCTGGCCGTCGCGCCGGGACTGGAATTCCAGGTTCAGGAGCAGAAACGCCGGGTACCCCCGCGACCGTCCCGCTTCGGTGAAGGCGACCTGCCAGACCTGGTCGCCCCGCCGCAGCCGAAAGTCGCGCGTCACCCACTCCATCGAGACCTTGCGCAGCGTATCGAGGTCCAGCGCGGCGATGAGTTCGTGTCGGAGCGGCCCGTGCGGCTCCGCCAGGTATCCCTGCAACATGTCGCGGAGCGTGCGCCGGTGACAGCACAGCGCCTTGTAGACGGGGTCGAATGGGAACCGCGGTGTGGCGTCTTCCATGGGCGCCACCGTACGTGGGTCGGCGGTCGCGGTCGTTGGCCGAACTCTGGTTTACGTGTAGGACATTGCCGTCGGGGCAGGTGGGGGAGTCTCCTACGCGCGCGGCGCCAGTCGGTCCTGTTCGTCGGCGCGGATGGGCGCGGGAGCTTCCGCCGCCAGCGGCAGTTCCACCATGATGGCGACGCCGGACCCGTCCACGAGGTTGAGGGCCCGCACGGTGCCGCCGTGGTGTTCGGCGATCGCCCGCACCACGTAGAGCCCGAGCCCGAAGTGCATGCGGCTGTGCGATCCGCGGTGGCTGACCATGGACTCGAACAGGGACGCCTCCCCCGTGTCCGGCAGGGTCGGGCCCCGGTTCGCGACCGTGATGCGCAGGAAGTCCCGTTCGGTGTCGAGCTGCACCTTGATCGGGCTGTTGGCGTGGTGGAAGTCGATCGCGTTGTCCACGATCTTGTCGAGCAGCTGCTCGATCCGGTAGTCGGCGACCCGGGCGTACACCGGGTGCGGGACACCCCGGAAGACGATGGGGTGACGCTGCTGCGACAGCCGGAAGTTGGCGACGTAGTCGCCGAGGAGCTTGCCGATGTCCACGACTTCGAAGTCGTCGGCCACGAGCGATTCCTCGAGGTTGGCCGCGTCGGCCAGGTTCTGCACGATCGAGCCGATGCGCAGCACGCCCCGTTTGGCGCTCTTGAGGTACTTCTCGTCCCCCTCCTCGACGCGGTCGGCGAGGCTCTCGAGCGATGTGCTCAGCACGTTGAGCGGATTGTTGATCTCGTGGCGGAGCGTGCGCGGCATCTTTTCGAGGAAGGTGTTGTGCTGGTGCAGGCGCGTGAGCATGGTCGAGATGCTGCGCGACAGGTCGCCAATCTCGTCGCCGGCGCTGCGCTCGGACCGCAGCGACTGCTTGCGCAGGCGCCCGTAGCGGTCGATGGCCCGGGCTGCCTCCCGGCGCAGGGCGCGGATGCGCCACGCGAGCCGGCCCGAGAACGCCGCCATGGCGAGGAACACGGCGAGCAGGCACGACACGGCGACCACCATCACTTCCTCCAGGGCCTCGCGCTGGAACGTGAGGATGTGGTCGATGTCCTGCTCGACGACGACCGCGCCGAGCACGGTGGTGTCTTTCGAGACGATGGGGTGCGCCGCCACGATGATTTCCACGTCGCCCTCCCCGTCTTCCACCAAAAGGCGGCGCGCGGTGATCGGCTCGCCGGCGAGCGCCGCTGCGATGGCCTCTTCCGCCAGCGCCTCGGACAGGGCCGGATCGGCGGAGGGGTCCTCCGATGTCCCGGCGATGCCCTCGATCCAGAGACGGATATCGTGGAACCACTCGCGGACCTGGAGCGTCCAGTCGGTCGGCGCGTCGGGCGCGGCTTCCGCCCGGTAGCTGCCGGTGTCGGCCCGCACCCGGTGCTGCGCGTCGATGACCTGGATGCGCGCCCCCGAATAGCCGAGCCCCTCGATGAGTTGCAGCACCTCGGGCGAGCGGTAGACGACGAGGTTGAACCCTTCCTTGCCCGCGGTTGGCAGGGTCTGCGTGATGGCGCGGATCTCCCGGCTCTCCGGATCGTCGACGTCCACGAAGGAGAGGCCGAGATAGCGGCGCGAGCCGAGCAACGCGAGCGGCACGCGGAATTCCAGCTGGTAGCCTCCGTCCGCCGTGTCCCCGGACGCGGTGACGTAACCCTTGATCTGCGTCTCCGGGGCACCGGTCTCGGCAAAGCGCCAGTCGGGCTGCATCCAGTAGGTGGTCGTGACCCCGGGTTCCTGGAGCGTGATGGCGGCGCGGCCTTCCTCGCCGTTGGGACGGATGAAGCTCAGGCGCACGTGGTCCGCGTTGTCGAGGCTGAGATACCGGGGATCGCGGAACACCGCGCGGTCGTCGCGGATGCGCATGTGCACATACAGGTCGCCGGCCCGCTCGCCGAGCACGAGGTCGAACCCGCCGTCGGCCAGCGCGCCGTCCTCGCCGCCGAAGCGCTGCACGCGCGTCTCCACCTCGCCCCACTCGGCAAGCGTCCCGTCGAGCCGCACCGGGCTCTCGATCGGGTGCGCGCGCAGCGACTCGTAGTCCTTCGGATTGACGGGCAGGTCCCGGAACAGGTCCTCGCGCCCGTTGAACAGGGTGGAGATGCCCTCGGCGGTCAGGAGCTGCGCGTGGGACTGGCCCTGGACCAGCAGGCGCTCCATCTCCACGAGCTGCAGGTAGGAGAAGTAGGGCAGGACGAGCAGGGCCAGGCCCAGCAGCGTCAGCTTCGTGCCGAGCCGGGGGCCGCGGATCTTCGAGCCGATCTTCACTCGGCGGCCCAGCGATAGCCGAACCCGTACTCGCTGCGGATGCAGGCGAACTCCGGATCGACCTTCTCGAACTTCTTGCGGATGTTGCGCATGTGCGTGTTGATGGTGTTGTTCGTCACCAGGCTCTGCATGGTGGCGTTCATGAGGGTGTCGTAGCTGACCGCGTGGCCGGGCTGGCGGACGAGCTTTGCGAGCATGCGGAACTCGGTGCCGGAGAGGTCGATGCGCGTGCCCTGCCAGGAGACCAGCAGGGCGCTCTCCTCGATCGTGAGGTCCCCGAGGCGCCGCGCGCTCGGCCCGGCATCGTCCGATCCGCTCGAACGGACCTCGTCGATGCGCAGCAGCGAGGAGATGCGCTCGACCAGGTACTCCAGCGAGATGGGCTTCGGCAGGTAGTCCCAGGCGCCGAGGCGCAGCCCGGAGATCTTGTCGATCTCGTCGATGCGTTCGGTGAGGAAGATCACGGGCAGGGTGGGCGCGCGCGCGAGCAGGTCCCGGCAGAGCTGGAAGCCGGCGTCGAACTCCTCGCCGAGCACGATGTCGAGGATGGCGAGGTCGGGCAGTTTGCGTTCGAAGCCCTCCAGCGCTCCGCTGCGGCTCGCGTACTCCGCCACGTCGTAGCCCTTCTTCGTGATGGCGTCCGCGTAGTTGGCGCGCTGGTCCGCGTCGTCTTCGACGATCGCTATGGTCTTGGCCATTCGGGGTCTGCCCGGCTGGGCTCGCGGCAGGGAGGGCGATTTTACCGGAACGGTGGGGCACGGGCATGGCGACGATCGATGTCCGGCAGACCCTGACGGGTCTCTTCGGTCGCCGCCTCGCGCCGCGCTCTGGTAGTCTCGCGCCCTTTTGTAGCGCACGTCGATCTCGGACGTGGGTTGGCAGGGTCCGATCCCATGCAGGGGCGAGCTTGAACTCCGGTCGCGGAGTTCCGTCGAGGGGTTGGACTCGGGAAGTTGCCAGGATTACCGCGATGCTGGACCGGGACGGGGGGTTCGGGGATGGCCGCCGTTGTCCACGCAAGACCGCATTGACGACATCGTCAGGTTACTGCGCGAGGCTGAGCTCGACGAAGAGGTCTGGTCCGCCGCGTCGGCGTTGATCGACGACGTCTGCGGGCTGCGGGGCAACGACCTGCTGCTCTGCGGCTTGCGGCCCCAGGGTGGGATCGATGTCCTGCATCGCTGGCTCCGTCTGCGCGGCGAGCCGGCCCCGGAGCTGGCCCGCGATTACGTCGAGCATTACGCCGCCATCGACGAACGTGGCGTCGCCGGCGCAGGCCGGCGGCCCGGCACGCTGATCCACACCAACACGCTCCTCCCGGAGGACGTGCGGCGGACCTCCGTCACCTACAACGAATACCTCGTCCCGAACGCCGGCGAGAACTGCCTGAACGCGCTGTTGCCGGGAGTGGGAGACCTGGGGGTTGCCTGGTCCCTCGTTGGCCCGGGCGGGGGTGCGTCGCCCAGTGACTGGACCGGCGAACAGGTGCAGGCGATACGGCTGCTGTTGCCGTACGTGCGGCAGTTCGTCCTCGTGCGCCACGCGCTCGCCGCGGCCCGCGCCGACGGCATGCGCACGGCCGCGCTGCTCGACACGCGGCGTGTCGGGATGCTGCTGCTCGACCGCCTGGGTCGGATCCTCGAGGCGAATGATCGGGCGCGGGCGACGTTGAGGCAAGTTGAGGTCAACGGCCTGACGGTTCGGGAGGGTCGGTTGGCGGCCATCCGTCCCGCGGAAGCCGACCGCTTGACCAAGCTCCTCGACCTCGCCTGTGCAGGAAGCTCCGCGGGGTCGATGCCCATCCCGCGGCCGCCCGAGCCGCCGCTTGTCGTGTACGCCACGCCCGTGACGACGACCGGGGAGCTGCCCTGGGGGGAACGTCTTGCCGCCCGGGTCCTGCTCGCGGAACCATTCTCGACGCCGCCGGTCAACGCGGAACGGGTGTCGGCCGCGCTTGGGCTAACGCCGGCGCAGGGCAGGGTGGTCGCGGGGCTCGCCGCGGGGGGCACGGTGGCTTCCATCGCGGCGGCGACGCACCGGACGGAGGCTGCGGTGCGGTGGCATATCCGCGAGGCGCTTGGCCGGCTGGGTCTTGCCCGGCAGGCGGACCTGGTGAGAGTTGCGCTGTCGACCCCGGGAGTGTTCGACGACGAAGGCTGAGGCCGCCAGGTCGAGCGTAACGGCTACACTCTCCAACCGGTTTCCGCGGGACCGCGCGAACGCGTGTGACGCGCATCATCTGCATCGTCGGCCCGGAGTGCACGGGCAAGACCGCGCTCGCCAGCGCGCTGGGGGAGCGCTTCGCCGTCGGGTACGTGGAGGAGTACGCCCGGGACTACCTGGCCGGGCGGACGGCGTACGAACCCGCGGACGTGGAGGCCATCGCGCGCGGACAGATCGCCCTTGAGGCGCGTGCGCTCGCGGCGGGTGAGTCGCCCGTGATCCTCGATACGGACCTCCTCGTCATCCGCGTCTGGTGGCAGGAGAAGTACGGCTGGCTCCCGGACTGGCTTCGCGGGGCGTTCGCCGCGCAGGCGCCGCGCCACTACCTGCTCGCGGCCCCCGACCTGCCGTGGGAACCGGACCCCCTGCGCGAGTCGCCCTTCGACCGGGAACGGCTGTTCGATGTGTACCGCGCTACGCTCGTGGCGGAGCGCCTGCGCTTCGACGTCGTACGCGGAACGGGCGCCGCGCGCCTAAGGTGCGCGCTCGCGGCGCTCGAGCAGGATCCCTAGCTCCCTTTCCGCCCTGCCGGCTTGGGCGCGTATCTCGGCGCGGTCGTTGCCGAGGGCGATCTGGCGGACGGCCCACGCGTGCTCGCGCAGCTCGAATAGGATGCGCGTGTCGAGAATGCGGGATACGGGGACGGAGGACGTGCCGTAGTACGCCGCCACGAGCCGTTCGAGGCGCGCGTCGTCGTAGCCGAGCCCGCGTCCGAGACAGACCACGTCGAACAGCGGGTCGTTGTCGCCGGCGAACTCCCAGTCGAGGGTGCGCCAGCCGCGCTCCGTGCGCAGGACGTTCCAGGGGTTCAGGTCGTTGTGGCAGCCACGCAGGTCCGTCGGGGTCCGCTCGAGTCGGTCAAGCGCCGTGAGAGCGACGGCTGCGGGCGCGTCGGCGGCGGCGAGGTCGTGGCGGATGGCCTCGCGGGGATCGTAGCGGCGCACGCCGCGCGGGATCTCCGCGTGGAGCGCCTGGAGGTAACGGGCGGCCGTCTCCGGCGGGAACGGGGAGTCGGCAAGCAGCGTGCCGTCGATCCAGCGGGTGAGCAGGTGTCCGTTTCCCAGGTCGAAGGCCACTACGTCCGGCGCCGCCGGGAGCTCAAGGAAACGCGCCTCGGCCCGCCGGTCCGCGCCGGGATGCCGTGCGATGCGCAACGCGTAGGCGGCGCCCCGGTACTCGAACCGGTAGTTGTCGTTGGCGTAGCCGCCGGGGAGGTACGCGACGCCGTCGATGCCGTCCGGGCGCCAGTCCGGCATGAGGGCGCGGACGACGGAGAGGACCGCTTGTCGCTGAGGGGCCGCCATCGGCCGGACGATATACTACGCCGCCTCATGGACGTCACTTTCTCGCGGTTCGTGCAGGCGCTGCGGAACGCGGACGTGCGCGTCTCGCCGGCCGAGACCCTCGACGCCTTTGACGTGGTCTCGCAGGTCGGCATTGAGGACAAGCGCCTGCTGCGGGATGCGCTGGGCCTCGCGCTTGCCAAGACCCGGGAAGAGAAGGAACGGTTCGAGGACGCCTTCGACCGCTTCTTCCTGCAGCTCGCGTTCCGCGAGCCGGCCAAGCCCACGTTCGTGCGCGGCGTCGACCGCGAGGCGCTCGTCGAGGAGCTGGGCCGGCACCTGTCGGGCGGCCTCGTGCGGACCATCGACAGCGTGCTTTCGGACGAGCGCGACTACCTCGCCTTCCTCGTGCAGCAGGCCGCCGAGGACGCCGGCATCAGCGCGATGCGCACGCTCCGGGAGAAGCGCGTGTACGCGGGGAAGATCGCGCAGGCCCTCGCGCTCGACGAACTCGAGGCGTACCTTGCCAGCGGGGAGGCAGGCGGGGGCACCCGCAACGGCGCCGACCCGCTCCTGCGGTACCTGCGCCAGTACTTTCACGGCGAGATCCGCGACTACGTCGACGCGCAGTACAAGCTGCACGTGGACGCGACAGGACGGCGCGCGCTCCTCGAGGCGGCGCTCAAGTCCCAGCTCGACCGCATCCCCCGCGAGTATCACGTGGAAGTTCGGCGCGTGGTGGAGAAACTCGCGCGCAAGCTGGCCCGGGAGCACCGGCGTCGCCAGCGCCGCGCGGCCCGCGGCGTGCTGGACCTCAAGAAAACGCTGCGGCGCAACCTGTCCTACGACGGTGCCATCTTCGAGCCGCACTGGCGGCGCGTGAAGCGCGAGAAGGCGACGGTGTTCGTGCTGTGCGACGTGAGCGGTTCCGTGGCGCAGGTGTCGCGCTTCCTGCTGCTGTTCCTGTACGAACTGACCGACGTGCTGCCGAACGTGCGGGCGTTCGCGTTCTCGAGCGCCCTCGGCGAGGTCACGGAGACGTTCTCGCGCAAGGCGCCGGAGGAGGCCGTGGAGCACGCGCTGTTCGACTGGGGCAAGGGCACGACCGACTACGCGCGCGCGTTCCGGGATTTCCGGGAACGCTGCGGGAGGGACCTCGACGGCCGCTCGACCGTGGTGGTGCTCGGCGACGGCCGCAACAACTACTTCGACCCGCAGGCGCACCTGCTGAAGGAGATCTCGCAGCGGGTCAAGCAGGTCTTCTGGCTCAACCCGGAGACGCGCGACCGCTGGTCCGACGGGGACTCGGAGATGCGCCGCTACGCGCCTTACTGTCTCGGCGTCCGGACCTGCAACCGGATCGAGCACATCGAGACGTTCGCCCAGCAGTTGCTGACGGCGGCGCGGTAGGGGCGCCCCTCGTGGCCGCCCGGGGCGTCAGTTGACTCCGACGACGTACGACAGCGCCGGCCCGATCTCCCCGTGCACGACCAGGTCCGCGATGCCGTCGAGGGGCGTGGCTTCCCGGTTCAGGATGACGAGCTTCGCCCCGAGGCGCTTGGCGTACTCCGGGAAGCCCGCAGCGGGGTAGACGATCAGGGTCGAGCCGGTGGTCAGCATCAGGTCGCAGGACTCGGTGAACCGCTGCGCGCGCAGCATGGCGTCCTCGGGCATGGCCTGGCCGAACGAGATGGTGGCGCTCTTGACGATGCCGCCGCAACGGCTGCAGGGGGCGACGCGGCCGAGGTCGTTGAACTGCGCCTCGAGGTCCGCCATCTCGTAGCGGGTCCCGCAGGACAGGCACTTCGCGTAGCTCGCGTTGCCGTGCAGCTCGACGACCTGCTCGTCCGGGATGCCGGCGTCCTGGAACAGGTTGTCGACGTTCTGGGTGATGACCGCCGTCACCTTGCCCTCGGCGACGAGCTTCGCGACGGCCTTGTGGCCGTTGTTGGGCTTCGCGCCTTCCATGCTGCGGTCGCCGGTGAAGCGGCGGCGCCAGGACTCCTGGCGAACGTCTTCCGAGGCCATGAAGTCCTGGAACTCGATCGGTTTGACCTTGTTCCAGAGACCCGTGCCGGGGCTGCGGAAGTCCGGGATGCCGGACTCGGTGCTGATCCCCGCGCCGGTGAAGACGACCACGCGCTGCGCCTCGTCGAGCAGGGCGCGCATCTCGTCGAGCAGGGCGGTGTCGTCCATGGGCGGGGGCCGTGTCGGGGACTGCCGGCATGATATAAGCTCCCGGCTCCATGCACACACTAGAGTTCTTCTTCGACTGTTCGAGCCCCTGGACCTACCTGGCGTTCGAGCAGGTCCAGCGGTCGATGGCGCCGCGCCCGGTGGCGATCGAATGGCGCCCCTTCCTGGTCGGCGGCGTCTTCAACACCGTCAACCCGAGCGTGTACGAAGGCCGGGCCAAGCCGGTGCCGTTAAAGGCGAAGTACTACGGCAAGGACCTCGCCGACTGGGCCCGCCACGTCGGCGTCGAGATCGGCCAGCCGCCGGTGTTCCCGGTGAACAGCGTCAAGGCGATGCGCGGGGCGTTCGTGGCGATCGAGGAGGACTGCCTGGTGCCTTATGCGCGGCGGGTGTTCCAGCGCTATTGGGGGGATCTCGAGGACATCTCGCAGGACGGGATCCTGCGGCCGATCGTCGAGGAGAGCGGTCTCGACGTCGCGTCGTTCTTCGAGAAGATCGCCTCGCAGGACTACAAGGACCGCCTGCGCGCCAACACCGACGAACTCGTCGAACGCGGCGGCTTCGGCTCGCCGACCATGTTCCTCGACGGCGACGACATGTACTTCGGCAACGACCGGATTCCGCTGGTGGTGGCGAAAGTGGACGGCGGCTGACGCAACGCTGCCGCCGCGGGTGGCAGTCAGTCTTCCTCGTCCCGCCGCAGGGCGCGTTCCAGCTCGGCGAGCCGGGCACGAGCGTTGCGCAGATCGGCTTCGGTATTGCGCAGGTCGGCTTCGGTGTTGCGCAGGTCGGCCCGGGCTTCGGCATAGGTGGGCAAGTGCCGTCCGGTCCCCGGATCGCGCAGGCGCAGGTCTTCGCCGTCGAGGCTCAGGTCCAGTCCGAGGACATCGCTGTGCAACGTGATGCCCTTGGGCGTGTCGATGGCAGGGAGCGGCACGTATACGCCGCCGGAGAGGCGAAAGCCTGCGAGCGCGGGCTGCAGGTGTCGTCCGTGCGGGTCGTGTAGCCAGTACTCGCGAACGCCGAGCGACGCGTATCTCTCGCGCTTGGCCCCGAGGTCCACGCGCCAGGTGGTTGGCGAGACGACTTCGAGCACGAAGTCCGGCACTCCGCCCGGCTCCTCCCAGAGTCGGTAGGTCTCGCGTGGGTGATTGCCCGCGCCGAACACGACGAACGCGTCCGGCGCGATGCAGTTGCGCGGATTCCCTTCCTCGAGATAGACGAACAGGTCGCCCGACACGTACACGTCGGGGCGATCCTGGAACCACACCCTCAGGGCTTCGACGATGTAGCGATAGGCGTCGCCCTGGTAGTCAGCGTCGGGCATCGGCTGCCCGTCGGTCTCGGGGTACAGAAGGGGACGGGAGGGCAGGGATTCGGCCATCGGTAGGCTCTCCGTCGGCGGGAGGCGTGCGAGGACGCGGTTGCGGTGACGGTAGCACAGTGGCGTGCGTAGGCAGTCAGCCATGCGAGCCTCCCGCCACCGCTTCGCGAGGGGTGTGTTACGTTGGCGCTTTCCGGTCTCGGAGGCGGTCCATGGTGGACATTCACGGCTCGTGCGACGCCCGCTTCGCCCGCGTGCGCGACGCGTTCGAGCGCAACTTCACCGAACTGGGCGATGTCGGCGCGTCCTTCGCGATGACGGTCGAGGGCGAGTTCGTCGTCGACATCTGGGGCGGGCACCGCGATGCCGCGGCGACGGAGCCCTGGGTCGAGGACACGATCGTCAACGTCTACTCGAGCACCAAAACGATGACGGCGCTCAGCGCGCTGCTGCTGGCGGACCGCGGCGAACTCGACCTGCACGCGCCGGTGGCGAAGTACTGGCCCGAGTTCGCGCAGAACGGCAAGGAGGGCATCGAGGTACGGCACCTCCTGAGCCACAGCGCCGGCCTCTCCGGGCTCGACGGCCCCTACCCGGCCCATGTCTGGTACGACTGGGACGACGTGGCGCGGCGTCTCGCCGAGCAGGCGCCCTGGTGGGAGCCGGGGACGGCGAGCGGTTACCACGCCATCACGCAGGGGAATCTGGTCGGCGAGGTGATTAGGCGCATCTCGGGCCGGTCGCCCGGCACCTTCCTGCGCGAGGAACTGGCGGAGCCGCTCGGCGCGGACTTCCACCTCGGGGTCGATCCGAAGCACTTCCCCCGCATCGGGGAACTCATCCCGCCGCCGGTCACGCCGGAGGAGATGATCGAGATGGAGCCGGGGTCGATCGCGGAACGCACGATCGGCAACACGGTGGTCGAGCCGGCGGACACGAAGACGGCGGCGTGGCGGCAGGCCGAGATGCCGGCGGCGAACGGCCACGGCAACGCCCGCAGCATCGTGCGCATCCAGACGCTGCTCGCCAACCACGGGTCGGCCTGGGGCCAGACGCTGATGTCGCCCGGGGGCTGCCTGGCGGTCCTCGAGGAGCAGACGAACGGCGTGGACCTCGTGATCGGCCTGCCCCTGCGGTTCGGGCTCGGTTACGGGCTCCCCGGCGAGGAGATGCCGGCGGTGCCGAACGGCAAGGTCTGCTACTGGGGAGGCTACGGGGGTTCCGTGGTCACCTGCGATCTCGAGAACCGGGTCGCCTTCTCTTACGTCATGAATCGGATGGAGGCGGGCATCGTCGGCGACGAACGCGGCTTCAGCCTTTGGCGGGCGGTCTACGAATCACTGGAGGAGTAGGATGGGAGACGCACCTGTACGCCCGGAGAAATTCGCCCACGTCGTCATCCGGACCAACCGGTTCCGGGAGACGGTCGAGTGGTACCGCAAGGTGCTGCACGCATGGCCCGCGTTCGAGAACGACTTCCTCGCGTTCATCACCTACGACGACGAACACCATCGTCTCGCGTTCGTGAACACGCCGGATGCGCCCGACCCCGGGCCCGAGTCGGCGGGCGTCGACCACTTCGCGTACACGTACGCCACCCTCGGCGACCTCGTGCACACCTACGAGCGGCTGAAGGCCGAGGGGATCACGCCGGCGTGGACCATCAACCACGGGCCGACGACCTCGCTCTACTACGAGGACCCGAACGGCCTCCGCGTGGAACTGCAGATCGACAACTTCGAGAGCGTGGAGGACCTGCATGCGTGGTTCCGTACGCCGGCGTTCGCGCGGAACCCGATCGGCGTCGAGTTCGACGCCGACGTGCTGGTGGCGCGCTACCGGGAAGGCCTGACGCGGGAGGACCTGCAGGACCGCGACGTGCTCGCCGCGTAAACGCCGCGACCGTTCCCGGCGGAGCGGTGGAAGTGGCCCGGCGTTGCATGGACAATAGCCGCCCGGCCGCGCCGGGACAGGGGGCGCCGTCAGGGCCGGGACAACGTTTACCGACACTTTGGACAGGGGATTCGAATCGTGAGCAATCGACAGAAGTTCTACATCAACGGGGAGTGGGTGGAGCCGTCCACCGACGACCTTCTCGAAGTCATCAACCCCGCTACCGAGGAAGCCATCGACACCATCGCGCTCGGCGGGCAGGCGGACGTGGACGCGGCCGTTGCGGCGGCCACGGCAGCCTTCGATTCGTGGTCGCAGACGACGCGCGAGGAGCGCGTGGCGGTCCTGGAGCGCATCATCGAGGTCTTCAAGGGCCGCATGGGCGAACTGGCGGCGACCATCAGTTCCGAGATGGGCGCGCCGATGCCACTGGCCAACGCGGCGCAGGCGCCCGCGGGCCTCGGGCATTTCATGACCACGCTCAACATCCTGCGCACCTACGAGTTCGAGGAGGACATCGGCACGTCGCACATCGTCAAGGAACCGGCCGGCGTGTGCGGTTTCATCACGCCGTGGAACTGGCCCATCAACCAGATCGCGTGCAAGGTGGCCCCGGCGCTCGCCGCGGGCTGCACGATGGTGCTGAAGCCCTCCGAGGTCGCGCCGTTCAACGCGACCATCTTTGCCGAGATCCTCGACGAGGCGGGCGTGCCGGCGGGCGTGTTCAACCTCGTCAACGGCGACGGCCCGACGGTGGGCGCGGCGCTCGCGTCGCATCCCGATATCGACATGATGTCCTTCACGGGCTCGACGCGCGCCGGCATCGACGTGGCGCGCAACGCCGCGGCGACGGTGAAGCGGGTCGCCCAGGAGCTCGGTGGCAAGTCCGCGAACATCATCCTTGACGACGCCGACTTCGGCGCCTCCATCTCCCGCGACGTGTTCGGCATGTGCACGAACTCCGGCCAGTCCTGCAACGCGCCCACGCGCATGCTGGTGCCGCAGTCGCGCATGGACGAGGCGGCCGCGATCGCGAAGGCCGCGGCGGAACAGGTCAAGGTGGGCGATCCCGGCGCGGAAGGCACCACGATCGGTCCGGTGGTCTCCGAGCGGCAGTTCGACAAGATCCAGGGCCTCATCGAGAAGGGCATCGAGGAAGGCGCGAAGCTCGAGACGGGCGGCCCGGGGCGGCCGGACGGGCTCAACCAGGGCTACTACGTCAGGCCGACGGTGTTCTCCCACGTCACCAACGACATGACGATCGCGCAGGAAGAGATCTTCGGTCCCGTCCTGTCGCTGATCGGCTACGAGGACGACGAGGACGCGGTACGCATCGCGAACGACACGGTCTACGGACTGTCCGGCTACATCTCCTCCGGCGACCCGGAGCGGGCCAGGGCCATCGCGCGGCGCATCCGCACGGGCAACGTGCACCTGAACGGCGCCCCGCCGGACCAGCAGGCGCCCTTCGGCGGCTACAAGCAGTCCGGCAACGGCCGCGAGTGGGGCGAGCACGGCCTCGACGAGTTCCTCGAGGTCAAGGCCATCCTGGGGTACAACGCGGCGGGGTAACCCGCGCCGCGCGAGGGAGGGGCTTGCCCTGGGCTTGCCCCTCCCGCCTTGAACGCACGCACGGGGCCGCCGCGGGCGACCATTAAGGTCGCCCCCGCCGCGCGGCGGCGCGTCCCCATGGCGGCCGCTTCGCGGCCTTACGGCCGATACGAGAAGCGCGCCGGCTCGGCCCGCAGCGCCTTGCGCGCCAGCCGGATCCAGCGGCAGAGGAGCGGGCGGGTGTCCCGCGGGTCGATGATCTCCTCGATCTCGAAGTGCTCGGCGCTACGGAACGGCGAGCGCACGCGGTTGAGCCGTTCCCGGATCTTCGCGAGGTGGGCGTCGTAGTCGTCGACCTCCGCGAGTTCGGCCTTGTACGCCACCTCGATGCCGCCCTCGATGGGCAGCGACCCCCAGTCGCCGGAAGGCCAGGCGACGCGGACGTGGTGGGCGCCGGGCTTGTGGTTCGCGCCGCCCGCCACGCCGAAGGCCTTGCGCACGACGACGCTCATGAACGGCACGTTGGCCTGGCCGAGCGCCGCGAGCGCCTGGGAGCCGAACCGGATCGTCGCGTCGTGCTCGCTCTTCTTGCCGATCAGGAAGCCGGGGCAGTCCACCAGGTGCACGATCGGCAGGTGGAAGAGGGCGGCGAGGTCGATCAGGCGCGCGACCTTGCGGCAGGAGTCCGCGGTCCAGGCGCCGCCGTAGACGGCGGGGTTCTCCGCGAACAGCGCGACGGGGATGCCGTCGAGGCGCGCGAGGCCGCAGATGATGGAGCGGCCCCACCTGCGGCCGATCTCGAAGAACGAGCCCAGGTCGACCACGGCCTCGATCACGCGTTGCATCCTGTAGATCTTGCGCGGGTCCTTCGGGACGAGGTCGATGAGGTCCGCCTCGCGGCGGTTGGGGTCGTCGTTGGACTCCGCGAGGGGCGGCAGCTCGTCGACGCTCGACGGCAGGTAGGAGAGGAAGCGCTTCGCGAGTGCGAAGGCCTCGGCTTCGGACTCCGCCTCGTCGTCGATGGCGCCGTTGCGGGTGTGGATCTTCGAGGAGCCGAGTTCCTCCTTCGAGACATCGCCGAGGTTCGCCCAATCGACCAGCGCGGGACCGGCGATCATCATCTGCGCGGTGTCGCGCACGATCACCGAATAGTGCGACGTTGCCACCCGCGCCGCCCCGATCCCCGCCACCGAGCCGAGCGCGAGGGACACGGAGGGCGCCGTCGCCAGGTGGGCGACGACCAGCTCCCAACTGCGTAACTCGGGAATATAGGTACGACCCGCCTTCTCGATGGTCTTGACCGAGCCGCCGCCGCCCATGCCGTCCACCAGGCGCACGTGCGGCAGGCGGAGGTCCATGGCCAGCCCCTCGGAACGCGCGCGCTTCGCCGCGATCGAGAGTTCCGCCGAGCCGCCCCGCACGGTGAAGTCGTCGCCGGACAGGACGACGGGCCGGCCATCGATCTCGGCGGTTCCGAGCAGCAGGTTGGAGGGCGTGAAGGCGCGGAGTTCGCCGGCGTCGTCGTAGGAGCCGACGCCGGCCAGCGCGCCGATCTCGTGGAACGAGCCGGGGTCGGCGATGGCCGCGATGCGCTCGCGGATCGTGAGCTTGCCGAACTCGTGTTGGCGGGCGACCTTGTCCGCGCCGCCCATCTCCGCCGCCAGCGCCTCGCGGCGGCGGAGTTCCTCGATCTCCTGTTCCCAGCCCATGTGAGCGGGGATGCGAAGCCGGTTAGGCGCGGGTTCCCGAGAAGGACGCGTTGCCGAACGCTCCGAGCTTCACGTTGCCGGCGATCTCGTCGCCGCTGACCGTGGCGCTGAACTCGAGGGTCATGGCCATCGGCTGGGTGATGTCGGCCTTCCATGAG
>JAJDTI010000163.1 GCA_022827245.1 Pseudomonadales bacterium
GCCCACGCAACACTCGGTTCCGGCTGGTCGGTCAACCTTGGCCGGTCGGGACTCTCACCCGCTGGGTCGCTAAGAAGGTTTCCGTCACGTCATAGCATGACCTCCCCCTTCACCAAGCTTCGCCTGGCGCAAGACAAGCCCGTCCCCTATCGCTGCGGTTCGATCAGGTACTTCTCGCCCGTCGACATCCGTCCGTATGCCGCGACGGCCTCCGGCGTCACCGCGTCCCTCAAGGACACGCTCTTGCCGTAGGCGCTCGCAAACGTGGTCTTGATCTCGTCCGCGACGCGCTGTCGGAGCCGCTCCGACTCTTCCGGACCCACCCTGTTCAAGTAGATCGGCAGCAGCCAGCCGCCCAGGCCCCATGCCATGCCGAAGCCGCGGTCGAACACCGTCGGGCCGCGCTGCAGGCCGCCGTAGATGTAGACCTGCTTGTGGACCGCGGTGCCGTACGCCGTCGCGGCGCCGCCGAGCCGGGCCTGCGCCGCTTCCATGGCGGCCAGTATGCGTCCCGAGAGGCCGCCCCCGCCGGTGGCGTCGAACCCCAGCGTGGCGCCGGTGTCTGCCAGAGCTTCGACGAGATCCGCCTCGAACGAGTCGACGCTCGAGTTCACGACGTGCCGCGCACCGATGCCGCGCAGCAGCTCCACGTGCTCCCCACGGCGCACGATGTTGACCAGGCCGATGCCTTCGGCGGTGCAGACCTTCTGCAGCATCTGGCCGAGGTTCGACGCGGCCGCCGTGTGCACGAGGGCCGTGTGGCCCTCGAGCCGCATCGTGCCGACCATGCCCAGTACGGTGAGCGGGTTCACGAAGCAGGACGCGGCCTCCGCCGGCGTGGTGCCTTCGTGCAGCACCAGGCATTCGTCCGCCCGACTGCGCTTGAACTGGGAGTACATCGCCCCGCGCCAGGTGGCCACGGTCTTGCCGAGCAGCGCCTGTGCGGCTTCGCTCTCGCCGGCGGCGACCACCACGCCGGCGCCTTCGTTGCCGCAGGGTGTGGCGCGGTTCAGACGCGCGGCGAGCAAGGCCGACGCCTCGGGGGGCAGCTTGAGCCGCACGCCGCCCTCGGGGAGGGCCCTTGCCGCGGACGGGTCCGCACCGGCGAGCAGCATGCCGAGGTCCGACGGATTGATCGGCGCCGCCTCGACGCGAATGACGACTTCGTCCGCGCCCGGTTCGGGCTGCGGCACGTCCACGACGACGAGGTCCATGTGACCGTCCGGCCGGACGGTCGATTGCATCTGCAGCATTGCGACAGCTTCCCCTAAAGTACTTCTTCGGCCATGAGGCGCAGCGTGTCCCGATCCCCGGAGCCCACCATCAGCATGGTGACGGGGCTGTCGCGCCATGCCTGCAGCCGCTCGCGGATGCGTTCGCGCGGACCGAGCAGCGAGATCTCGTCGCAGAGTTCGTCCGGGACCGCGGCGATAGCCTCGTCCCGCCGTCCGGAGAGGAACAGTTCCTGGATACGGTCGGCCGCCTCCCCGAAGCCCATGCGCGTCACGTGGTCCTTGTGGACGTTGAAGGTCTTCGCGCCCATGCCGCCCACGTAGAAGCCGACGTTCTGCTTGACCTGGTTGATGGCGCCCTGAACGTCGTCGGTGACGATCACCGTGGTGGACGCGGCGATCTCGAAGTCGCGGTTCCGGATCGCCATGGCGTCCTTGTACTGCTCCATCATGCGGTACGGCGACAGGAACATCGGGATCCAGCCGTCGCAGATCTCCGCGCCCATCGCGACGTTCTTCGGGCCCTCGGCGCCGAGATACACCGGGATGTGGTCGCGTACCGGGTGCAGGATCAGCTTCAGCGGCTTGCCCAAGCCCGTGCCGCCGGGAAGGGGCATCTGGTAGTGGTCGCCCTCGAAGGCCACCGGCCCGTCCCGCGACACGATCTTCCGGAAGATGGACACCCATTCGCGCGTGCGCGCCAGGGGCTTGGGATACGGTTGTCCGTACCAGCCTTCCACCACCTGCGGGCCGGAGACGCCGATGCCGAGGATCAGCCGGCCGTTCGACAGGTAGTCGAGCGCCACGGCGTGCATGGCGGCGCTCGCGGGCGTGCGGGCCGAGATCTGCATGATGGACGTGCCGAGGTTGATGCGCTCGGTGTTCGCGCCGATCCAGGTCAGCGGCGTGAAGCAGTCCGCGCCGTAGATCTCGGGCGCCCAGATGGTGTCATAGCCGAGCGCTTCGGCCTCCTGCGCGAGTTCGACCAACCTGGCCCCGCCCGGCGGTCCGAACGGACCGATTCCCAATCCCAGTTTCATGCAGTCGTCCCCCGGCGAAAGAGCGGCAAGTGTACGCGAGTCGAACCGTCAGGCACTTGCCTGGAGCCGCGGTTCGATGATGCCGAGTTCCACGGACGTCTCCACCACGTCCCGGATCGTCTCCTCGACGGGCCGGATCGTGGCGCCGAGCACCGTCTTGGCCTTCTTGCAGTCGTTGACCCCGCGCGACTCCACTCGCACGGGCTCGCCACCGGTCGTCACCGTCGCCGGCGCGCCCAGCTCGAAACGCGGGAAGTGGGTCCGGATGACATCGATGACCTCCGTCCCCAGGCGCACCGCCGAGCGACCGCCGCTGCCGTGCATGATGTAGCGCGGACCGCCGTGACCGGCGCGATGGTCCACGGTCGACTCCGCGGCGAGGCGCTGTGCCTTGACGAGGTCCCGAACGTCGATGATGTCGTAGTACGTGTCGTACCTGGAGGGCCAGTTGGGCTCCATGCCCCCGGCCAGCCGCCCGATCTGCTCGATCCACTGTCCGACCTGCGCCCGGAACAGGACCGGCCCGCAGATCATCGCCGGGTTCATGGTGATGGCGTCCCACGCGCCGCCGCTCGCGTCCGCCGCGGCGTTGATGAACCGTTCCGTGTCCACCTTGCTGCGCGTGTAGGAGTTGCGCGGGTGATTCCAGGCCGCGTCGTCGGCGCCATCCGAGGCCCAGTCCGTCTCCGTCCACTCGTATCCGTCCGGCGCCGGGGCCTCGCGTGGCCGCACCGCCGCCATCGAACTGGTGTAGAGCAGGCGCCGCACCGTGCCGCTCGCGTTGACCGCGTCGATGACGTTACGCGTACCCACGAGGCCGCCCTCGTAGACATCCTGCGCCACGTCGCCGCTGCCGAGCGGCTGCGACTTCCCGTCCGCCGAGTTGCCGAGTACGGCGGCGGTGTGGAAGACGCCGGCGCAGCCCACGAAGGCCGCGTCGTAGGAACCCGGCACGAACAGGTCGCAGCCGTCGACGATCTCGACGTTCGGCACCCGTCCCAGGTAGGCCACGGCGTCCTGGCCGCGCCACGACGCCGCATCCCGGATGCAGGCGCGGACGCGATACCCGTGAATGGCGAGTTCGCGCACCATGTGGGCGCCGGTGAAACCGGAACAGCCGGTGACGGCGACCGGACCGTCGGCGGGGGAGATTGCTGTCATGGGATTTCCGGGATCCTGCCTGCCGCGAAACTCCGCATGGTAGCCCGCCCGGCGCCAGATTGGGGGCCGCGGCCCTCTCAACCGCCCATCGTGTTCGGCAGCCACAGGACGATGCCGGGCGCCGCGAGCAGGACCGCCACGGTCAGCACGTCCGCGACGAAGAACGGTCCGATCCCGCGAAAGACTTCCTGCAGCGGGATCTCGAGGGAGCGGCCCGAGTCGTCCCGGAGCTCCCGGGCGACCCCGGCGACGACGAAGCAGTTGAGGCCGATGGGCGGCGTGATGAGGCAGATCTCGGCCATCTTGACGACCACGATGCCGAACCAGATGGGGTCGTAGCCCAGCGCCACGACCGCGGGGAACACCACCGGCAGCGTCAGCACGAGCATGCCGATCGCGTCCATGAACATGCCGAGCACGGCGTAGGCGAGGAGGATGCAGATGACGATGACGACCGGCGGCATGTCGAGGGTCACCACCCAGTCCGCGAACACTTCCGGCAGTCCCGCGAAACCGAGGAAGCGCACGAACAGGAAGACGCCCCACACCAGCGTGAAGATCATGACCGTGAGCTTCGCGGTCTCCATCAACGCTTCTTTGAGGCGCCCGCCGGCCTGCCTGAGGGACCGCTGCCGGTAGGCCCGGCCGATGTACAGGCAGAAGACCACCATCGCCCCGAGGGCCCCCGCCTCCGTGGGCGTCGCAGCGCCCGTGTAGAGCGCCCCGAAGACGATCCCCACCACGAGGAAGATCGGCAGCGCGCCCGGGACGCTGGCGAAGCGCTCCCGCCAGGTGAATCCCGTGACAGGGCGCCCGAGTTCCGGCCGCCACGCGCACATCCCGACGATCAGCGCGGTGTAGATGACGACGGACACGACCCCGGGGATCAGGCCCGCCAGCAGCAGCTTGCCGACGGACTCCTCGACGATGATGGCGTAGATCACGAGGATCGCCGACGGCGGGATGAGGGACGCGAGCGTGCCGCCGGCCGCGATCACGCCGGCCGTCAGGCGCTTGCCGTAGCCGCTCCGCAGCATGTCCGGCACCGCGACGCGCGAGAACACCGCGGCCGTGGCCGTCGAGGCGCCAGACACGGCGGCGAACCCCGCGCTCGCGAAGACGGTCGCCACCGCCAGGCCGCCGGGCACCCATCCGACCCAGCGCCGCGCCGCCTCGAACAGCCGTGTCGTGAGGCCCGCGTGGAACGCGAGGAAGCCGATGAGAATGAAGAGCGGTAGCACGGAGAGCGGATAGGTCACCGTCTTCGAGTGCGGGATCGTCCCCGCGATCGCCCCTGCGACGCTCCATCCCTTGAGCGCCAGCAGGCCGAGGAAGCCGGTCAGCGCCGCCGCTACGTACACCCGCACGCCCAGCGCCACCAGCAGCACCAGCAGCCCGACCCCGAGGATCCCGATCCAGAAGTCGTCGAGGCCCGTCACGGCGGCCGCGCTCGCGGGTCGTCGCCTTCGGAGAGCAGAATCTCCTCCTGCGCCCGCTCGGCGGCGTCCTTGATGGAGGGCACTGCGACCGGTGCCAGTTCCGGCCCGGCGACGAGCCGCAGGTAGCCTCCGAACTGCAGGGCGAGCCGCAGCAGCAGGACCGACAGGGCCACGGGCACCACGAGTTTCGCGGGCCAGGTGGCGAGCTCGATGTCGATGGTGCTGTCGCCGAACTCGAACGCACGCCCGAAATGGTCCCAGGAGTACGGGATGAGCACGGCCACGATGAACGCAGCGACACCCGTCCCAAAGGCCTCCGCCAGCCACTTCACCCGGCCGGCCAGCTTTCCGACCAGCATCTCCATCCGCACGTGGCCGCCCACGCGCTGCACGAACGCGATCGACAGCACGGCGAAACCGACCATCGCCACCTCGACGACGTCGATGTAGCCGAAGATCGGCGCGTCGAAGACCGTGCGCAGCACGATCTGCACCACCCCCAGGAGCATCAGGGCGAAGATCAGCACGCCAGCGCACAGGTTGAGGGCGTCCTCGACGCGGCCGACCAGCCGGTCGGCGCGATGGAGGATGCGCCCGGGCCGGTCCGTCACGGAGTCAATCGTAGGACTGCCCGACAGCGGCGAACACCGCCCGTACCAGGTCCCGCGCGTCGAAACGCCGGGCGTTGTCCTCGATCCAGGCCTCGATCACCGGTCGCCCCGCGCGTGCCCGGAACTCGGCGAGTTGCTCGTCCGTGTAGCGGATCTCCTCCAGCCGGCCGCGCAGCATGGGCAGGTTCTCCGCGTCGACGTCCCGGTAAGCCTGGAACTGGGCGGCGATGACCTCCTCCTTCAGGTCGTCGAGCAGGGCCCGGTACTGGGGCGGCAGCGCCCGGTACGCGGTGATGGAGAACGCCAGCGGACAGTCCGACGTCCCCGGCGCCAGGTTGCCGGTGAACCAGTCGGCCACTTCATGGAGCCGGTACGACACGTGTGCGTAGGTGAATGGGAACGACGCGGCGTCCATCGTTCCCTGCTGCACTCCCGTGTAGACCTCGGTCGCGGTGGAACTGGCCGGTGTCGCCCCGAGCAGCTTCATCGCCTGCCCAAGCCCGCCCCCGGCACGCACCGTCAGCCCCTCCCAGCCCGACAGTTCCCGGGGCGGGTCTCCCCGGCCCAGCAGTTCGTACTGCGGCAGGAACGTGGACGTGTAGACCATGGCGTTCCAGCGTGCCAGTTCCTTCTGCACGGCGGTGTGGGCATAGACGGCCTCCCGGACGCGCCGGTCCTGGTCGGCGTCGTTCATGGGCAGGAACGGCATCGTGAGGACCATCAGCGCCGGGTTCTTCCGCGGGTGGTAGAAGTTGCAGAACATCGCCGCCTGAAACGCGTCGATCGCCAGGCCGTCGAGATTCTCGCGCGCCTTCGAGAGGGCCTCGCCGTACGCGAGGGACATGCGCCAGCGCCCACCGGTCCGGGCCTCGACCCGGGCGGCCAGTTCGTCGGCGACCGCGGTCCCGGCGCGCTGCTTCCCCCAGAGGGAGACGTCCCACTCGAGTTCGGGACCTTCGACCACGGGGTCCGCGGCCGCCGGCAGGGCCGCGGCGACCGCGACCAGGAGCGCCCACAACGCACCCCGGACCGTCTTGTCCGCCGTGCCCTTCACCCGCCGACGGCGCGTATCGTGTCGGCGGCTGGCATGGCGTCGCCGTCGGCTGCGCCGCCCAGGTGATGCCGCACCAGGAACTCGAAGACGCGCCGCGCCTGCGCCTCCGTCGCGAGGTCCGACTTCGCGTAGCGGGCGGCCTCCGCCGAGATCGGCCGGGGCGAGCGCGCCTTCACGTGCGCTTCGGCCACCCGCTCCATCATCACGAACCAGGCCACGGCTTCCCGGACGGACGCGCCCACCGTGAGCAACCCGTGGTTCCGCATGACGGCGGCGCGGTTCCCGCCGAGCGCCGCCGCGATGCGCGCGCCGCAGTCGAGGCCCTGGACCTGGACCTCCTCGTCATCGAAGAGCGCGTGGTCCTCGAAGAAGACGCACGCTTCCTGCGTGATCGGCTCGCACAGCCGGGCCTCCGCGGAGAACGGGGTGCCGAAGGGCGTGTGCGTGTGGGCGACGCTGACGAGTTCCGCCCGTGCGGCGAGGATCGGCCAGTGGATGAAGAACGCGGGGCGGTTCGTGCCGCCGGCGCCCTCGACGATCGTCCCGTCGGGCCCGAGGAGCACGAGATCCTCGACCCGCGCGTCGGCGAACGCGACATCGCCCCGCAACAGCCAGAAGCAGTCGGTCCGCTCCGGGTCGCGGGCGCTGATGTGGCCATCGCCCAGGTCGCCCCAGCCGAGCGCGCCGAAGATGCGGTAACCCAACGCCACCTCGCGCTTGCGCGCGGCGCGCAACTCGTCCGTCGTGAACGCGGTCATGTCGTCCCCCGCCCGTTCGCCTTCGCGTCGTGGCCGGCCAGCATAGTGAGGAACGGCGCCCGCTACCACCGCGGCAGCGCGGTTCAGGCGGCCCGGTCGTCCCCGTTCAGGAACCCTTCGATCGCCTCCCAGATCGGCGGGACCGTCATCGGCGCGTTGTGGTCTCCCGAGAACTCGACCACCCGGGGCTCGGACGCAAGCAGGCGGACGAACGCGCGGGACTCGGCCGTCGGCACCACGTTGTCGTGACGCGAGTAAAGCACGAGCAAACGCTCCGGCAGGCTGTCCGCCACCGTCGAGGCGTCGATGTCGTGGCGCAGCAGCCACCGTACCGGGAACACCGGGAAGCGCTGGGCGGCGATGCGCGCGATGCTGACGTAGGGGCTCAGCAGGATCAGTCCGTCCACCGGGACGGCGCCGGCCGCCAGGGCGGCGATGCCCGCGCCCAGGCTGCGCCCGAAGAGGATCAGCTCCCGGTCTCCGCCGAAACGCTCCCGCATCGCCTCCACGACCACCCCCGCATCCCTGACCAGGTCGCTCGCCGTGGGGACGCCGTCGCTTCCCCCGTAACCCCGGTAGCTGATCAGTACGGTCGTCGCATCGAGGGCCGCAAAGTCGCCGAGACGCCCGGAGATGTCCTCGGCATTGCCCCCGAAATAGATGAGGACCGGGCCGTCGGACGCCTCCTTGACGATCCAGCCGCGTAGCGTGACATCCTCCGCGTGGACGGCCGCCGGAACGAATTGCGGTCCGACGGGCACGTGGCCGACGGGACGCGGATGAAAGATGAGCCGGTGCTGCATGAGGAAAAGGAAGGCGCAGAGACCCACGTAGACCGTGACCACGAGCATCGCCGCCTGCACCAAACCCTTCATGGAGCCCGATCCCCTTCCCGGATTCGTTTCCCGGATGGCACGGCCCACCGCGTTTCGGTAGGCTGCGCGTTTCGCATCCGGGGACTATAGCTTGTCCGCTCAGGAAATCCGGCACGACTGGACCGTGGAGGAGGTGCTGGGGCTGCTCGACCGGCCCCTGAACGACCTCCTGTTCGAGGCCCAGGCCATTCACCGGCGCCGACACCCGGCGAACGAAGTGCAGATCAGCACGCTGCTCAGCATCAAGACGGGCGGCTGCCCCGAGGACTGCAAGTACTGTCCGCAGAGCGTGCACTACGACACGGGCGTGGACACGCACAACGTGCTGCCCGTCGAGGATGTGGTCACCGCCGCCGGGCGGGCGCGCGCGGCCGGCGCCACGCGCTTTTGCATGGGGGCGGCCTGGCGGGCCCCGACCAACTCGCAGACCTCGAGAGTGTCGGAACTGGTGCGCGCCGTGAAGGCGACCGGCATGGAGACCTGCGTGACCCTCGGCATGCTGACGGCCGAGCAGGCCCGGGAACTCGCCGACGCCGGCCTCGACTACTACAACCACAACCTGGACACGTCGCCCGAGTACTACGGCGAGATCATCACCACGCGCAGCTACCAGGACCGGCTCGACACGCTTGCGCACGTACGCGCGGCCGGGGTGAACGTGTGCTGCGGCGGTATCGTGGGCATGGGCGAGAGCCGTACCGACCGGGCCGGGTTGCTGGCGCAGCTCGCCAACCTGCCGGAGCATCCGGAGTCGGTCCCGATCAACAACCTCGTGCAGGTCGAGGGGACACCCCTGCACGGGACCGACACGCTCCCGCCGCTCGAACTCGTGCGGTGCGTCGCCGTCGCGCGCATCCTGATGCCCGGTTCGGTCATCCGCCTGTCCGCGGGACGTACGGAACTGAGCGACGAGGCCCAGGCGCTCTGCTTCATGGCCGGCGCGGGGTCCATCTTCTGCGGAGACCGGCTGCTCACGACGCCGAATCCCGAGTTCAACGACGACATGGAGATGTTCGAGGACCTCGGGCTCGCCGCCCAGCCGCTCTAGCGCCTTTCTCTCGCTCCGCATCCCCCGGCACCGGCCGCGCTCCATGCGCTTCTTCGACGACATCCCCGACGACTATCGCTCGGTCGTCGGGACGTGGACGCTGACCGACGACGCCATCGTCGACTTCGCCCGCGCCTGGGACCCGCAGCCCTTCCACACCGATCCCGCCGCCGCCGCGGACTCGGTCTTCGGCGGCCTGGTGGCGTCTTCCGCGCATCTCTTCGCCGTCTGCACGCGGCTCTTCTTCGATCACGAGGACCGCATCGAGGTGGTCGCGATGCTCGGCAAGGACAAGCTCCGGCTGCCGAATCCCGCGCGCGCCGGCACGACGCTCACCTACGAGACGCGCTGCATCGGCAAGCGGCCGTCGGGCAGCCGGCCGGACGTCGGCATCCTCACGCTCGCCGACACCGTCACCGACGCGGACGGCGCCGTGGTGCTCACGCAGGAAGTCACCCTCCTCGTGGCGCGCGGCTGAGTCCCGGAGACCGACCCCATGCTCCTGATGATCGACAACTACGACTCGTTCACCTACAACGTGGTGCAGTATCTCGGCGAACTCGGCGCCGAGGTCACCGTGCACCGCAACGACGAGATCGACGTCGCCGACATCGAACGCCTGGCGCCGGAGCGGATCGTCATTTCGCCCGGCCCGTGTACGCCCGACGAAGCGGGCATCTCCGTCGACGTGGTGCGCCGCTTCGGCGGGGACGTGCCGATCCTCGGCATCTGCCTGGGACACCAGAGCATCGGCCAGGCCTACGGCGGCGACATCGTTCGGGCGCGCGAGGTGATGCACGGCAAGCTCTCCACCATCTCCCACGACGGCCGGGGCGTGCTGGCCGGGCTTCCGGACCGGTTCGAGGCGACGCGCTACCACTCCCTCGTCGTCGCCCGCGAGACCCTGCCGGAGTGCCTCGAGGTCACCGCCTGGACGACCTCCGCGGACGGGAGGCCGGACGAGATCATGGGCGTCCGGCACCGCGAGCACGCCGTCGAGGGCGTGCAGTTCCATCCCGAGTCGATCATGACGCCGGTGGGCCACGACGTGCTCCGCAACTTCCTCGCCCGCACGAGCGCCGCGGGAGATAATTGAGCCCTCACCGACCCGGCGGAGTCTGTCCATGAACATGCAGGACGCGCTCGAGCGGCTGACCGCCGGCGAACGGCTGACGCGCGACGAGGCGCGAGAGGTGTTCGGCATCGTGATGGCCGGCGACGCGACTCCCGCCCAGATCGCCGGGCTGCTGATGGCCCTGCGCACGCGCGGCGAGTCCACCGAGGAGATCGCGGGCGCCGCCCTTGCGATGCGCGCGGTCTCGACCAAGGTCGCCGTGGACGTGCCGCACCTAGTCGACACCTGCGGCACCGGCGGCAGCGGAGCGGCGAAGCTCTTCAACATCTCGACGGCCGCGGCGTTCGCCGCCGCGGCCGCCGGCGCCCACGTCGCCAAGCACGGCAACCGGGGCATGACGAGCAGGAGCGGCAGCGCAGACGTGCTCGAAGCCGCCGGGGTGTCCCTAGACCTCGCGCCCGACGAGATCGCGCGCTGCATCACGGAGGTCGGCGTCGGCTTCCTGTTCGCGCAGGTGCACCACGGCGCCATGCGGCATGCCGGCCCGGTACGCCGGGAGCTCGGCGTGCGCACCGTCTTCAACGTGCTGGGCCCGCTGACCAACCCGGCCGGCGCGCGGCGCCAGGTCATCGGCGTGTTCGCCCGCGAGTGGCAGCGCCCCCTCGCCGAGGTGGCCGCGCTGCTCGGGGCCGAGCGCGTGCTGGTCGTGCACTCGGACGGCCTCGACGAACTGTCGATCGCCGGAGCGTCCCAGGTGGTGGAACTCGATGCCGGCACGATCACCGAGTACGACGTCGAACCCGCAGACTTCGGTCTCGCCCGCCACGACGTCGACGGTCTCCGGGCCGATTCGCCGGCCGCGAGCCTCGCGCTGGTCGAGGCGGCGCTCGATGCGACCGACGAGGCGGCGGCCGACATCGTCGCGCTGAACGCCGGGGCCGCCATCTATGCCGCCGGCGTGACGCTCAGCCTCTCCGACGGCGTCACGATGGCGCAGGACGTCATCGCCTCCGGACAGGCACGCGAGCGGTTGAACGAACTCGTCAGGATGTGCCGCGTCATCGCCGACGGATGACGATTCTCGACGAGATCCTCGCCCACAAGACCGCGGAGGTGGCCCGGCGCGCGCGGGCCCTCCCCCTCGCGGAGATACGTTCGGCCGCCGAGGCGGGGCCCCCGCCCCGGGGGTTCGCCGCGGCCCTGCGGGATCGTCGCCCCGGCGTCATCGCCGAGATCAAGAAGGCGTCGCCGAGCAAGGGCGTGATCCGACCGGAGTTCGAGCCCGCCGGCATCGCCCGCGCCTACGAGGCCGCCGGGGCCGCCGGCCTTTCCGTCCTCACCGACGAGCGCTACTTCCAGGGCCACGACACGTACCTGGCGGCGGCCCGCGACGCCACCGCCCTGCCGGCGCTGCGCAAGGACTTCGTCGTCGACGCCTGGCAGGTGTTCGAGTCGCGCACGCTCGGCGCGGACTGCATCCTGCTCATCGTCGCCGCGCT